>DATJOH010000410.1:0-12547 GCA_035507235.1 Acetobacteraceae bacterium | reverse complement strand
CCCCATCACGCACGCAGCGCCTATGGCCTCGCTCCCAAGCGACACGCAGCCAACTAAATACGGCGCCACAAGCCGCGCACGCAGGGAAAGCAGATGCTTTGTCAGCGCCAGCCATCCGTCGGCGTCCGGCGCGGTCACCCGCCACCGCGACGCGCAAAATGTCTCTACCGCATTTGGATCGGGGATCGACCCGAGGTCGTTCGGCGACGAGAAGCCCGGCATGCCGGCAAACTCGTTTGCTCGGCCATTACGCACCGCATCACCAAGCTCACCTTTATAATCGGTAAAAAACAGGAACGGCTCTCGTGCACCGCACTCTTCGCCCATGAAAATCATTGGAATCTGTGGGCAAAGAAGCAACAAGGCAAAGGCAGCTTGTAGCTTTTTGCGTTGAACCAAGGTCGTCAGACGTTCGCCGACGGCACGATTCCCAACCTGATCATGGTTTTGCAGAAAGTTGATAAAGGCTGTCGGTTGCAAGTGCCCGCTCGGCTGTCCCCTAGCCTCATCCGGTCGGGTAATTCGTTGCTCGCCCTGGTAGGCAAACCCCTCCGACAGACATCGCGCCAGCTTCGAAGCTGGCTGATCGGCGAAATCTCCATAATATCCATGAGTTTCCCCGGTTAACAGAACGTGTATCGAGTTGTGAAAATCGTCGTTCCACTGAGCGGCATAGCTCCCCTCGAGAAGAGCAGCCTGATTATGCTCATTTTCCAACACGAGATGCACGTGGCGGCCAGTCACCACCCGCCGTACCTCGGCAGATAGATCCGTGAGAAACGTTCTATCACAGATAGCGTGCACCGCATCCAGCCGCAGGCCATCGAACCGGAATGATGTTAGCCAATAAATCGCATTCTCAATGAAAAAGCGTCTAACCGGCGGCTTCCGGAAATCAATTGCCGCGCCCCACGGCGTCGCACACCCCGGATCGAAGAATTCCGCTGCGTAGCTTGGCAACATATTGCCTTGCGGACCGAAGTGATTATACACGACATCCAGCATGACCATCATATCAAGTCGGTGCGCTTCATCGATCAAGGCTCGGAGGTCGTCTGGCGATCCATACGATCGTGCCGGCGCGAACGGAAACACGCCGTCATAGCCCCAGTTGCGCTCGCCCGGAAATTCGGCGATCGGCATCAGTTCGACTACGGTAATACCAAGTTCCGAGAGGGCTGGCAGACGTTCCCCCAGCCCGCGATAGCCACCCATGATGCCGACATGGGCCTCATAAAGGACGGCCTCCTCCCACGGTCGACCCTGCCAGTGCGGCGTGCGCCACTCATACCGATCCGCCGGCGCGATTGCGCTCGCCCCCTCGACGCCATCGGGTTGCGACCATGAGGCCGGATCCGGAACAATATGTGAATCAACAATGAATTGGTAGCGATCGCCAGGCACGACCCGGCACCAGATCCGCCAATATCCCTCGGAATCCTTCTGCAGTGGCAGCGGCTCCGCGATGTTTATCACCGCCCGCACGTCCTCTGCACCTGGTGCCCAAAGCTGCAAACACGTCCATCCGCCTTGCTGCACCGGCCCAAATCGCCGCCGAAACTCCGGGCGGCCTGTCTGTTCACGACCGTCAAGAGCAGCGCCTGCCAATATCGGAACGCTCCTCATACGCCGGGACACCGCAAGACCAACGCGCCAAGCGGCGGCAGTTGCAGCCGCACGGACCACGGCTTTCCATGCGCCCACACCGGTTCCGCATACACCCCACCGGCGTTTCCTACATTGCTGCCCCCGTATAGCGCGGAATCGCTATTCAGCCGTTCTGCCCAATAACCCTCATGAGGCACTCCGACCCGGTACGCGGTGCGAACAACCGGCGTCATATTCAGTACAACAACCATGGCCGCGCCCGATGAATCCTTTCGCGCATAGGCGAACACGCTATTCGTCGTGTCGTCGCTTATGATCCATTCAAATCCCCACGGCTCGGTGTCGCCTGCGTGAAGCGCCGGCTCCGACTTGTACAAGTCATTCAAATCGCGAACCAAGCGCTGAACGCCGGCATGCCGCGGATCATCCAGCAGCCACCAATCGATTTCGCCGTCGTGGTTCCATTCGCGATCCTGCGCAATTTCGCCACCCATGAAAAGCAGTTTTTTCCCTGGATAAGTCCACATGAAGCTGAAATATACGCGCATATTCGCCAATTTTTGCCAATAATCCCCGGGCGCCCGACGAAACAGCGAGCCTTTCCCGTAAACAACCTCATCATGCGACAGCGGAAGCACAAAGCGCTCCGAAAACGCGTAGAGCAACCCAAACGTCACGTGCCTGTGTTCCCATCGGCGGTAAATCGGATCTTTCCCGAGATAGGTTAGCGTGTCGTGCATCCAACCCATGTTCCATTTATAGGTGAAACCAAGGCCTCCATCTTTGACAGGTCTCGAGACGCCCGGCCACGCGGTCGATTCCTCAGCGATCGTTATCGCACCCAGGCAACGCTCAGCTATAATCTCGTTGAGCTGGCGCAGGAATGAGATTGCCTCGAGGTTTTCTCGCCCGCCATGAATATTCGGCACCCACTGCCCCTGGGCACGCGAGTAATCGCGATAAAGCATGGATGCCACCGCATCCACCCTCAACCCGTCGACATGGTAGGTCTCGAGCCAGAACAATGCACTGGCAATCAGAAATTCTCGTACCTCGGTTCGGCCGAGATTATATACCAGCGTGTTCCAGTCCTGCTGGAATCCTTCGCGTGGGTCGGCATGTTCATAGAGATGCGTTCCGTCGAACAGAGCCAGCCCGTAGGCGTCGGTCGGAAAATGTGCCGGCACCCAGTCGAGTATGACACCAATCCCGTGATCATGGCAGGCATCGACAAATTTCGCGAACGCGCGCGGAGTGCCAAACCGCGCGCTAGGTGCAAACTGGCCGAGCGGCTGATAGCCCCATGAGCCGCCAAACGGATGTTCCATGATAGGCATGAATTCGATATGAGTGAACCCCATTCGGACGGCATAGGGAATAAGGCGCTCGGTTAGACCTTCCCAGTCATGCACATGATCGCCACCCATCTCGGGCCGCACCCAGGAACCGGCGTGCACTTCATAGATGCTGATCGGCGCGCCAACCCCTTGGCGACTTGCGCGGTCCCCCATCCACGCTTCATCGCCCCAAACAAACGGATCTGGATCAACAACCACCGACGCAGTTGCCGGCGGCATTTCCGTTTGTCGGGCTATCGGATCGGCCTTCAGCGGCTGCACTTGCCCATTCGCCCCACATATTTCGTATTTGTAGGGAGCGCCGGCTCCTACACGGGGAATGAACAATTCCCAGACGCCCGCTTCGGCCCGCGGGCGCATGGGGTGCCGCCGCCCATCCCAACTATTAAAATCCCCGACGACCGAAACTCTCTGGGCATTTGGTGCCCATACGGCAAATCTTACGCCGCGCGTGCCCTCGATTGCCATGGCAACAGCACCGAACTGTTGCGCAAGGCACCAGTGCGTTCCTTCCGCAAACAAATGCAAATCCATTTGACCCAGAAGCAAGTCGTAGCTGTAAGGATCTTCTGTCTCCTGAACTGCATCCGGCCAGTTGATGCGCAGCCGATAGGGGCCGGCCTCCGGCACAACGCCGCTGAACAATCCATCGCCGCCTTCCGGGCGTAAATCACCGAGAGGGCCGCCATCATCTCCGCGTATAACGGTTACAGCTAGCGCGCCTGGCAGAAACACACGAATTATTCTGCCGTGGACCGTCTGGTGCGAGCCAAGGACGGCAAACGGATCTCCACAACGCCCTTCAGCGAGTGCGACCGCTTGCGCAGGGTCTGTCAAGGCACGAGACGAGATCAACGCCTTCTCGCCGGTTGCTCGCTCCTCACGATTATTGGCGGCAGACTTCATGCCGGTGCGCCTCCAACCAGCACGGCGGCGATACGCGCAAGCCCCCGCAGCGGCACAGCCAGCCAATCCGGTCTGTTTGCGGCCTCATAGCCCACCTCATAGGCTGCTTTTTCGAGAGCGAAAAGATTAATCAATTCCATCGCACCGTCCGACATCAGTGTCCCCAGCCCCTCAGTGTAGCTCGCAAGGAATGCTTCCTCTGCCATGCCCCGGAAGGTCGCCAACAGGGAGTCGATCCGCGCCTCGCTCGGTGCACCGCTAAGCCGGTGAGTGCGCGCCACCTGCATCGTTACATAGTCGAAGGATCGGATCATGCCAGCGACATCCCGCATCGGGCTCGCTTTGGCGCGCCGCTGCGTCATGGTCTTTCGTGGTTCACCTTCGAAATCTATGATTTGCACATCGCCGCCGGCCACAAGCACTTGTCCAAGATGCAGGTCGCCGTGTATGCGTGTGCGGATGCTGCCCACTCCTGCCTGCGCGAAGTGCGCCACACTGTCGAGCAACTGCCCGCGGTGGCCCACCAATTCGCGAACAAGTTCAGTCTCCGTGTCGCTCAGACCTGTAGCCCGATCCAGGGCGGACAGCGCGCGTTCAAGTTCGTTTTGTACCTGCGCAACCCATTCAGTCGCCACTTCGGCGGTGGCGATTTCGGGTTTGAAATCCACATTGTCGCTTGGCTGCGCGAGCGCCGCATGCATTTGGCCGACACGCGTTCCCAGCGTGCGCGCGAATGCCTCATAAGGACCGAACTTTGGCGCCGCGTCGTCGCCAAGAGGCGCCGCGTGCTCATCCACCAGGCGCTCGAGTTGACTGATGCTCCAGGCCCAGCCATCGCCTTGGTTTTCCACGAATTGCTGCACGATAGCCATCGTGTAGCGTTTGCCGTCGCTACCGACGCGCACGATTTCCCCAAGCAGCGCCGGCGATCCGGAAAAGCCGCGTTCTGTCAACGCCCGGCTCATTTCTGCCTCGGGATGCACGCCGGCCGTCAGACGGCGAAACATCTTTATGATCGCCTGATTGGCCACCAGCAGGGTGGAGTTTGTCTGCTCGCTTCCGGGCCAGTGAATTTCTGCGTCCTCATCGAGCGGCAAACGGCCAAGCGCACTCGTGGGCCGGCAGACGATGCGTCCGCCGCTGGGCAATTCCACAATCGCCTTCGCTTTCAGGCCGCGAATCATAGCGCGAGGCAACACGGGGGACGCAAAGGCGTCAGTCAGCAGCCCCACGCGCCGGCCCCGCCTTACGCGCGCGAGGGCCAGCTTGACTTCGAAAGGATGTGGCTTGGCATCTTCCCAGGCAACGGTGAGCGGCAAGGTGTAACGCTCCATGCGGTCGCCAACATGCAGGCAGAGCTCGACAAACATGGCGTCCTGGCCGGCTCCTGGCAGGGCGTCGAACGCATTGATCTCCACCCCGCCGACGCCCTCATCCTTATTCTGAAACCATCGCTGCTGGGCGATATAGGGTGGCAGCAACTCATGCTGCAAAACGTTGCGTGCGGGGCCTGTGACAATATCCTGCAAGCCGTCGCGTATGACGAATGTGTAGTGCTCGGGAAGCCGGCCAGGCGTTGCCGTGCTCCACGATGGCGCTTCCGCTGCCTCGCTCAGCAGAAACCACGAAAAGCCAAATGGCGGCAACGTCACCAAATAGGTCAACTGGCCGATTTTTGGAAACGGCGTTCCGCCGGAAAGCTCCACCGGCACGCGTCCGGCGAACTCACTCAGATCGAGTTCCACCGCCTGCGCGGTGCGTGCCAGATTGGCGACGCAAAGAATTGTCTCGCTGCCATATTCGCGCAGATACGCCAGCACCTTGCGGTTCAATGGACGCAAAAACCGTTGTGTGCCGCGCCCAAAGGCCTGGTGCTGTCGCCGCACCCCAAGCATCCGCCGCGTCCAATTAAGCAACGAATGCGAATCACGCCATTGCGCTTCCACATTTACGGCCTGGTAGCCATAAAGCGGATCCTGCAACGTCGGCAATACCAGGCTTGCGGGGTCGGCGCGCGAAAATCCGCCATTCCGGTCGCTGGACCATTGCATTGGCGTGCGCACCCCATCCCTGTCACCAAGATGCACATTATCGCCCATGCCGATTTCATCGCCGTAATACAGCACTGGCGTGCCCGGCATCGTCAGCAACAGGCAATTCATAAGTTCGATCCGGCGGCGATCGCGTTCCATGAGGGGCGCAAGCCGGCGCCGGATGCCAAGATTAATACGCGCGCGACGATCCGACGCGTAGGTTTCCCATAAATAGTCCCGCTCCTGGTCAGTAACCATTTCCAGTGTCAGTTCATCATGATTCCGTAAGAAGATCGCCCACTGACAGGAAGCTGGGATATCCGGCGTCTGGCGCATGATATCGGTAATCGGAAAGCGGTCCTCCTGCGCGATTGCCATATACATCCGCGGCATCAGCGGGAAATGAAATGCCATATGGCACTCATCCCCGCCCTTGCCGAAATATTGTTGCGCGTCCTCCGGCCACATATTGGCTTCCGCTAATAACACGCGATCGGGATATTCGGCGTCGAGCGCAACGCGTATCTGTCGCAGGATTTCGTGAGTTTCAGGAAGGTTTTCGTTGCTGGTGCCTTCACGTTCCACCAGATACGGCACCGCATCCAGGCGCAGCCCATCTATGCCAAGATCCAGCCAGAACCGCATGACGGAAAGCACCGACTTCAACACGCGCGGATTATCGAAATTCAGATCAGGCTGATGCGAATAGAAGCGGTGCCAGAAATAAGCCTTGGCCTCCTCGTCCCAGGTCCAGTTTGATTTCTCCGTATCCAGAAAGATGATGCGTGTGCCAGCATAGGCTTTGTCGGTATCGGACCAGACGTAATAATCACGCGCCGCCGAGTCCCGCTTGGCACGTCGCGCGCGCTGAAACCATGGGTGCTGGTCGGATGTATGGTTGACCACGAGTTCCGTAATGATGCGTATGCCGCGTTCATGCGCAGCATGTATGAAGCGCCGCACGTCCCGCATCTTGCCGTAGTCGGGATGGACGTTCGTGTATTCCGCGATGTCGTAGCCGTCGTCCCGCCGCGGTGAGGGATAGAACGGCAGCAGCCAGAGGCAATTGACGCCAAGTTCGGCAAGATAATCAAGCCGACCTAGGAGCCCCGGAAAATCGCCTATTCCATCGTCGTTGGAGTCGTAGAATGACTTGACGTGCAGTTGATACACCACCGCGTCCTTGTACCAAAGGGGCGCATTTACGGTGCTTACATGGTCGTGCGGCATGATTTACCGGCCTTCAGGGCGTGTTAGGCGCCAAATGGCATAGGGAAGTTGTGGCGTCAGCCTGATATGTTGCGTTTTACCTACCCAGCGGAACTGGCCACCCTGCAGGAGATCCTGCACGTCGAGGAATTCCCAATCGGCCAAGTCGAAGCGCCAGAGCGGCACTTCGATGTCCGCTTCCTGCGCCGCATGCGGATCGAGGCAGATCGCAATCAGCAGCCGATCCAGCTGTCCCGGCGTGGTCTTTGAGAAATAGAGAATGGACTCATTGGTTGCATTGTGAAATTCCAGCCCGAGATGGCTTTGCAGCGCCGGTTCCTGCCGGCGCAGCCTGTTGAGCTGGGTGATCTCATCGACGATATCGCCCGGCGCCCGATCCGGCCGCGCACGAAGTTCGTACTTCTCGCTATCAAGATATTCTTCCCGACCCGGAAGCGCTGCGAACTCGCACAGCTCAAAGCCGGCATAGACGCCCCACAAGCCAGAAAGTGTGGCGGCCAGTGCTGCCCGGATGAGAAACCCCGCGCGCCCGGAAGTCTGCAGAAACAACGGATTGATGTCGGGTGTATTGACAAAGAAATGCGGCCGGAAGAAATCCCGCGCCTCCCCTTGTGTCAACTCAAGCAGATATTCGGTAAGCTCACGCTTCTCGGTCCGCCAGGTAAAATACGTGTAGGATTGCGAAAAGCCGACCTTGGCCAAGTGATACATCAGCTTCGGCCGCGTGAACGCTTCGGAGAGGAAAATCGCGTCCGGGTAGGTAGCCTTGATCGATGCAATCAGCCAGTGCCAGAACGGCAACGGCTTGGTGTGCGGGTTATCCACGCGAAAGCTGCGTATGCCCTGCCCCGCCCAGAACGCGACCACGTCGCATAGTGCCAGCCACAGATCGGGAATGGCGGCAGGCGCGTAGAAATCAACATTCACAATATCCTGATATTTCTTCGGCGGATTTTCGGCATATTTCACCGAGCCGTCGGGCCGCCAGGCGAACCAGCCCGGATGCTGCGTAAGCCAGGGATGGTCCGGCGCGCATTGTATGGCGAAATCCAACGCGATTTCCATGCCGTGTCGGCGTGCTTCGTCAAGCAGCCGCCTGAAATCGTCAAATGTTCCGAGTTGCGGATGAATCGCCGCATGGCCGCCTTCCGCCGCACCGATCGCGTAAGGGCTTCCCAAATCGCCGTCCGCCGCCACCAGGCTGTTATTGCGCCCCTTGCGGTTCCTGCGTCCGATCGGATGGATGGGTGTGAAATAGAGCGTATCGAATCCCATGCCGGCAATCCGCGGCAGGCGGTCGATAACATCCACGAACGTGCCGTGCCGTTGCGTCGTCCCGCTCTGAGACCGCGGAAAAATCTCGTACCAGCTCGAAAATCGTGCGGCCTCGCGCTCCACACACACGGGCTGCAGGAAGCTGCGGCTGCGAAAACGCCGGTCATCCACCGCTTCCATGGCGAGTGCCACGTCCGGCCGCAGCAACGCTTCCGCCTGCTCAAACGGATCGTTCCCCGCCGCAAGCGTCGCTTGCAGCGCCGCTGCGTGCGGTGCGTCCGCCCGCCGCAACGCGGCTTCGACCATGGCACGCCCCTCGCGCGCCTCCAGCGCCAGATCCTGCTCCGCCGCGCGTTTCGCCGCCAAATCCCGCCGAAATCCGCCCCACACATCAATCCACGCCTCAACGCAGATCAGATGCTCGCCCAGGCGCGCGAAGCGCACCGGCGCAGCCCACACATCGTTTCCCTGCGGCGACATTCTCGTGACCGTCCATGTCGCGTCATCGGAGGGGCGCGACAGCACGGCCGCCGCCAGCATTTCGTGGCCATCGGCGAAAATATCGGCTTCCACCGGCACCCACTCGCCGAGCACGCACTTCACCGCAAACGCACCCGCATCCACGGCCGGCGACAGCCGCGATATGACGACACGCCGCGCCGGCTGCGCTGCCTCCAGCGGCGAAGCCACGCTTTCGGCCGCGACCGGCGGCGGTGCCACGCCACGAAATATCACCAACTCGCCCGGCTTCAGGCCAGTGACCTTCCGGCCTTCACCGGCCAACGGTTCGAATATCTGCCACGGCATGGCGGGCATCGCCGCCGCCGGCCACGCCGCGCTCTCGTGCGACCGATTATGGACAATGACGCTCGCGCCTTCGTCATCCGTTCGCGAGGCGATCATCATGGTCGCGCGAGGCGCGGTCCATACACGTGTCCGCGCGCTGAGCCCGCGATAGCGCCGCAATAGCATATTGATATCGGCAATGCCGCGCTTGGCTGTAGGCGCCACCGCCGACGCCAGCGCCCAGCCGCGCGCACTGGCCGCAATGGAGGCCAGCAGCATGCCGATATCGGCACCATTCTCGACATCGGCCCAGCCATCCACCAGCCAGTTTCCGCCGGCGGCCATGCCGTCGTCCGTGGGTCGGTAAAACGCGGCGATGCCCTCTTCGCCGCGGTTAACCGCCCCCGCCAACCGCAGCGCTGGCGCAGTGGGCGCAATCTGGGCAAAGCCCTCAACACCGAGCCGTCGCAGGCGTGACAGTGCCTCACGCCACCAGCGCCGCAACCCGTCGTCATCCGGCAGCTGCAGCGGCACCACGCCGCGCTGACGCGCCGCCGGCTTACGAGGGTCAATGGGCGTGGCCTCGACGAACGGGGGCGCGCCAAAGGCATCCGGCGCCACCAGCGTGGCGAGTGGATGGTCGGACACCACCTCCCGCATGCAAACCGCCGCCCACAGGCCCAAGCCGCGCCTGCCCACCGCGGCCGCCACAGCGGCCACCGCGTCACTCGCCTCGGCCGACAGCGTGGGGTTGCCGGCATCGGCGCCCAGCAAGAGAAGCCCCTCAAATCCCATGCCGGCCGCCAGATCCACCGCATCCGCCACCGCGGCTAGGTCGGTCGAAGCGGGCAAAGCGTAGAGGCAGGGCGCGGTCGCAGCCACGTCGGACTGCGGTACCAGGAGTTGATCGGCGGGCATCGCCACATTCAACCGACCAGACACCGCTCCGTTCCGCTGAGCCGTCGCTCCGCATCGAACAGCCGGGCGAGGGCGATCCGCGCCAGTGCCGCTGCTCCTTACTACGTGAGGTGGCGGCCACCGCGATATCGCGAACCCAACACCGCGCACCGCGTTACGCCGTGGCACCCACGCATGGCAAGGAGGGCCAATATGAGTTTGTTATCGCATCCAATCAAAACGTTGGACGATCTGTTCGTGCATACGCTGCAGGACATTTATTATGCCGAAAAGCAGATCGTGAAACACCTGCCAACCATGGCGGAAAAGGCGAAGAATCCGCATTTGAAGCAGGCGTTCCAGCATCACCTGCGGGAAACCGAAGGCCAGGTGAAGCGATTGGAAAAATTGTTCGAAATGCACGGAAAGCCTGCAAAAACCACGAAGTGTGAAGCGATCGAGGGCATCCTGTCCGAGGCGAAAAACGTGATTTCCGATTGCGACGACGCCGAGGTCTGTGACGCTGCCATGCTGTCCGCGGCCCAAGCAGTGGAACATTATGAAATCTCGCGCTACGGCACGCTGATCGCTTTCGCCAACCAACTCGGCCGGCGCGAATACGCCAAGCTGCTGCAGGAGACCCTGGCGGAGGAAAAAGCCGCCGATCAGAAGTTGAACGTCATCGCGGAAGGCGAGGTCAATCGCAAGGCCGCCTGAGGGTAGCGCGCGAGTTCATCACGGCTGGCCGCCTCCCCCGCGGCCGGCCGACGCCGCCAGAAATTAAAGCCCAGAGAATATACCATGGACCACGCCTCGTCGGAACAGCCATCCCAGCGCGAGCAGCAGATCCGCGAGCGCGCCTACGCTTTATGGGAAGAAGAAGGGCGACAGCCAAACCGAGATGCTGAATATTGGCACCGTGCCACCGACCTCGTCGGCCAGCAAGAAGAAGCGAATCCAGAACCTTTGCCCAGAGATACCGCCGTTCAGCGTCTGAACGATGCTGAAACCGCGGCGGCACTCCAGCCGGCCGAAAAAACCGCCGGGAACACATCAGGCCAGGCAAAGAAGGCTCGGAAAGCCCAGACTTTATGAAACATACCTTCCTGCGTAAGAGATCGACACACGGCCGAAAGCATGGAAGTATTTCTTTTTTGAAAAAAAGAAACAAAAAACTTTTTTACGTGGCTTGCAGCGGCAGGCCTACCGCGGGACCTCAGGTGCTGCCCGTAACAGAAAAAAGTTTTTTGGTTCTTTTTTCCAAAAAAGAACTTCTTTCTTGAGTCTGGTGCGCTTGGTTGGTGCGTTGGTCTCAATGCAGATTAGTAACAGACCTCATGAAGTAGCTGCAATAACGGCGCTCGCCGCAGTGCCAGGCGGCTCGGCGCCCGCGCCGCGGCGCTCGGAACTCGTGCCGTCGTGCAGGCCTATCGCCGTGTTCACCAGGGCAAGGTGCGAAAATGCCTGAGGAAAATTCCCCGTCTGTCGCTTGGCACGGGGATCATACTCCTCGGCCAGCAGCCCGACATCATTCCGTAACGCGAGCAGACGCTCAAATAGCGCCTCTGCCTCGCCCATGCGGCCCTGCTCGGCATAATTGTCGGCCAGCCAGAATGAACAGGGCAGGAACACGCCCTCACCGGGCGGCAGCCCATCCGCGCCCGATTCTGTCTTGTAACGTTGCACCAGGCCGCCCTGAACGAGTTCGCCGGCTACGGCCTCCACGGTGCCAAGCACGCGCGGATCGCCCGCCGGCAGAAAGCCGACCACCGGTATCAACAGCAGGCTCGCATCAAGTTCCTCGCCGCCGTAGCATTGCGTAAATGCGTTGCGCGACGGATTGAAGCCGTGCTTGCAAATCTCACGGTGCATCGCGTCACGCAGCGCACACCAGCGCTCCGTTGGCGCCTCCAAACCATATTGGCGCGCGTCACGCACCATGCGGTCCACCGCAACCCACGCCATGATTTTTGAATGCGTAAAATGTTTGCGGCCGCCACGCACTTCCCAGATCCCATCATCCGGTTCGCGCCAGATTTTTTCCAGATGCTCGGTCAGATGCAGTTGCACGTCCCAGGCGGATTCAGGATGCGCCAGGCCGCCCGCGCGCGCATGATGCAACGCGTCCATCACCTCGCCGTAAATGTCCAACTGTAGCTGAGTCGCGGCTTCATTGCCAATACGGACGGGTTTGGCGTCCTGGTAGCCGGGCAACCATGGCAGTTCGTGCTCGAACAGATAACGTTCGCCGGCAACGCCATACATGATCTGCACTTCCTCGGCATTGCCGGCGATACTGCGGTGCAGCCAATCGCGCCAGGCCTGCGCTTCCTCGAAATAGCCGCAGCCCATTAACGCAATGACGGTAAGCGTCGCGTCGCGTAGCCAGCAGAACCGGTAATCCCAGTTGCGCACGCCGCCAAGCTGTTCCGGCAGCGATGTCGTCGGCGCCGC
>DATJOH010000409.1:0-4912 GCA_035507235.1 Acetobacteraceae bacterium | reverse complement strand
CGCCGGTGCGACAAAACCCGCCTGTCAAATCGAACCCGGAAAGGGTTTGCAATGCCAACCCTTTCCGCATAAACAACAAACGACAAACTCCGGGCAAATTTGTTCCCGCCCTTGCAAAGAAGGCCAGGGGCTCCGCCCCTGGACCAAGCTGGGGACAAGTCCCCAGACCCCGTTTCAGAATCAAGCAAAGAACCCTAGCGCTGCGGAATCTTCAACGCGGCCCCGAAACCACCGCTTCCGCCCGCCGCGTTCGTCAAAAACAGCGCATCCCCCCGCGGCAACGGCCGGTCCTCCGGCGACGTTCCCACCACGCTCCGCGGCCCGCCGAAACTTGCCAGAACGGTAAATGTCGCCGTCCCGCCTGCCCCCGCCGGCAAGTCCAGCCGAAACGCGACGCCGCCGCCATGCGCGCCACCTTGCGGCACCGTGCCGAACAGCGTGCCATCCGCCACCCGCGCCAGGCTCGCCGCGGGATACATGCCGTCCTTATTGTGCCGGATCGTGCCGAAATCATGCAGCACCGTCGTCGTCCACGGCGCGCCCTGCACTGCCGGCGGCGAAAGCGCGAAAATCGCGCCCGTATCGTTCGCGCCCCCCTGCCCCGTCATGCCATACAGCGTGCCCGCCGGGTCCGCGACAACACCCGTCGCCACCAGGCCCGGCAAAGCCGGCGACACAGCAAGCATCTGGTAATTCCACGCCCCCCCGCCCGATCCCGGCGGCGAGAGCGTGAACACGCCCTGCGGCGTGGTACCGAACAGCGTATCCGCGCCCTGCAGCAGCAAATCGCCGGCGGGAAAACCAGCCTGCCCCGTGCGGCCCTTGAAGTAATGGATAACCTGCTCGTGCCAGCCGGTCGCGCCATGCCGCGGCGGCGTCAGCATATAGACAACGCCGCAGCCCAGATCGCCGCGACAGCCGCGGCCGCCCTGCACCGTGGTGCCGAACAGCCGCCCGTGCGCGTCGGCAATCACCCCGCCTTCCGGCGTCGCCCCGTCATCGCGCGAAAGCGCGAAATCATGCAGGATTGTTTCAGTCCACACGCCGTTCTGCCCGGCCGGCGGCGTGAGCGCAAACACGGTGCCGAAACTGTCCGCGCCGCCTGCCTGCGTCGTGCCGACCAGCGTTCCGTCGTGCCGCCGCAACAATGTCCCGATCGGACAATTCCCGCCCGAATCATCGGCTGGAAAGCTATAAAGCACGGCAAATTGCCATTCCGTCTGCCCGGCAGCCGGCGGCGTCAGCGAAAAAACCGTTCCGGCGTCGCTGACCTCGGTATCCTGGCACGCCGCGCCATACAGAACGCCCCCGGGCCCGGGCGTCAGCCCCGCCACCGGCCCGGCGCCATCGCCATCCGCGGCGAAACCGTGCAGCAACGTCACGGCGCCCGATGTCGCCGGCTGCATAACCACGGCACATACGGCGGCACGGCCGAAACTGGATAAGAGCTTCATTTTCCTGGCATCCCTGGCAAGTGTGCAGCCAGGCGCGGACCGGCACCAACTGCTACCGCGGCCCATCCATTTCAGCCAGTGAAATCCTCGCGATCCTCCACGCGGTCGAGATGGTGTGCGCGGCCCCGTCCACATGAACGTCCTCTGCAGAACCCGAAGCGCGCGCCCGGGGGACAGAAATAGACTGACCCTCAAGCAACCGGACCTCGGCCCTGTATTCGACAAATTGGCGACAGAAAGCGATTCCAAGCTCTACTAAAACTTTTCGTCCGTTACGGGCGGCACCGGAACCGCCTATATGGTCCGGCTGCTGCCAGCCGAAGTAAAAAGTTTTTTGTTTCTTTTTTTCAAAAAAGAAATGCTTCCTTTCTTCCCTCGTGTTTCAATCTCTCGAGCTGGCATTACGCCTGCTGGCGCCCGCGACACCGGCAAATCAGTTCGTCCAGCCGGGACAGAAATAGCTGCAATATCGGCGATTGATTGGCACGCTTGTAGCCAACAACAAGGTCGATCGTGGGCGCTTCCCCTGCCAACGGGCGGCTGACCACCGACCAGGGCAGGAAATTCCGTGCATATTCAGGCAGCAGCGTCACGCCGCGTGTCGAAGCAACCAGCGACATCGCCATGGCCAGATTATCCAGCCGGTGCGCCGGCTGCATGACCACGCCGGACCGTTGCAAATACGCGTCTATCACCGCCTGCAGCGTCGGCGCGGTCTTCGACATGCCAAGAAACGTTTCGCCGGCAATTTCCCCGATCGCGATCGCCGCCTGCGACGCCAGGCGATGATCGCTTGGCAGCACCACCATCAGCTTTTCCGATAGAATCACCTTGTAGTCCAATTCGGGAAAATCCGCTTCCGCCCGCATGAAGGCCAGATCAAGTTTTCCCCGCGCCAGCGCGTCGGCCAGATCGGGAGAGTATTGGCTTGATATCGTTATGTCTATATCAGGCAGTGCGTCCTTCAGCACGTGCATGGCTTCCGGCAACCAGTCCATTTCCTGGCCGGTGAGAAAGCCCAGGGCGAAACCGGGCCTTTCCGGTCGCACCGCCTTGCGCGCGGCGCCCACCGCCGCGTCCGCCTGCGCCAGCACCAGCCGCGCCTGATCCAGGAACACGCGGCCGGAAGCGGTCAGTTCTATACCGCGGGTGCTGCGAACGAGCAGCGCCGCACCTATTTCCTGTTCCAGGTCACGTATCTGGCGGCTCAGCGAGGGCTGCGCGGTGTGCAGCCGCCGCTCGGCGGCGAGCGTCAAGCTGCCTTCCTCGGCGACCGCGACGAAATAGCGGAGATGGCGCAGTTCCATGCCTTACCCCATGCCTTCCAGGCATGCCCATCCATCCTACAAAGTCTTTTTCCAACCCGCCAAGGCACCCCATTTGCCGGCCTGACAGCAGCGGCTTTCCACACAAGCCGACTTTCAAAGGGGCACGCTGCCCGCCGAACCATGCATCGCCGGCAGCGCCGGCCATGCCAGCCAGGAGCAGGGAACATGAGTCAGGTTGTGTTGATTACGGGCGCATTGACCGGCATCGGCCGAGCCGCCGCCATCGCGTTCGCGCGGCAAGGTGCGAGCGTTGTCGTCTCCGGCCGCCGTAAAGCGGAAGGCGCGGCGCTGGAAGCGGAGTTGCGCGGCCTCGGCGTGGACGCCGCCTTCATCGAGGCCGACGTGCGCGATGACGCCGCGGTCGGCCGACTGGTGGATGAAACGGTGGCACGGTTCGGCCGCATCGACGCCGCGGTGAACAATGCCGGCACGGAGGGCAAGCCGGGCCCGGTGACGGCGCAGACGAAGGAAAGCTACGACGATATTTTCGCAACGAATGTACTGGGCACCTTGTTGAGCATGAAGCACGAACTGCGCGTCATGCAGGCGCAGGGCCATGGCAGCATCGTCAACATATCGTCGGTCTATGGCCACGCCGGCGCCGCCGGTGCCTCCGTCTATGTCGGCAGCAAGCACGCAGTCGAGGGTTTCACGAAATCCGCGGCGTTGGAGGCAGTGGGATCGGGCGTGCGGGTGAACGCGGTGGCGCCAGGCCCGATCGACACCGGCATGCTGGATCGTTTCACCGGCACAGCGGAAAACAAGGCGGCGCTGGTCGGCACCGTGCCAATGGCACGTGCCGGCAGGCCGGAAGAAGTGGCTCAGGCGATCATTTTCCTCGCGTCGGATGCCGCCTCCTACCTCACCGGCCAGATTGTTTCGGTCGACGGCGGCAAATCCGCTGGTTGATGGCACCCGCGGCGAACGCGTTAATGAGTAAAAGTTCTTTGCTTCTTTCTTTCAAGAAAGAAGTCTTCTTCTTTTCTGCAGAAAGAAGCAACGGACTTTTATCTTATCAAGGACCATATCGCCTTCTACACTGATCGGGTTGACGAAATCGCGAAGCTGACGGACGAGTAACCACTGCCTCCGACTGGGAACAAGGAGAAACAATCATGCCCAATCTCTCCGGTAAAACCGCGCTCGTCACCGGCGCGTCCCGCGGTATTGGCCGCGCCAGCGCATTGGCGCTGGCGCGGGCCGGCGCCCAGGTGTTGATCCATTACGGAACCGGCGCCAAGGAGGCCGAAAGCGTGGTCGCCGAAATCCGCGCCGGCGGCGGCCGCGCCGATGCGGTCGCAGCCGACCTCAGTCTGCCCGAAGGGCCGCACGCGCTCGCCAAACAGGTGCGCACCATCATCGGCGACCGCCTGGATATTCTCGTCGCCAATGCCGGCATCTCCCGGCCGGCCTCAATCGAGGATACCACGATCGAAAATTTCGATGCCCTGTTCGCGGTGAATGTGCGCGCGCCGTATTTTCTGGTGCAACAATTGTTGCCCATTCTCGGCAACGGCAGCAATGTCGTTTTCGTCTCCTCCCTCACCGCCCATGCCGCGGTGGGCATTCTCTCCGCCTACGCCGCGACGAAAGGCGCGATCGACACGCTGGTCAAACATTTTGCCTTCGCGCTCGGCGCGCGTGGCATACGCGTGAACGCCGTGGCGCCAGGTGTGGTGGACACCGACATGTCCAGCTACACGAAATCGGATACCGGCCGCGCTTTCACGTTGAGCGTGCAAGCACTCCAGCGCATCGCTACCGCGGATGATATCGCCGGTGCCATCGCCTTCCTCGCCTCCGACGAAGCACGCTGGATCACCGGCGACACAATTCGCGTCGACGGCGGCTCAAAACTCTAACGGCGCGCGACCGATCGTGCGGCTGAGATAACGAAAGAAGATTCTTCTTTTTCTGAAGAAAAAGAAGCAAAAAGACTTTTTTCTGTTGCGACCCGCGGTAGGCGGTCCCGCTCGAAGGCACCAATAAGGAAATGTTTTTTGCTTTTTTTTTAAAAAAAGAAGAGGCCTTCCTTATTCCTCCTCAGCTTGCGCCGGTTCCGCCGACCCAATCCTTCGCCCATGTGATTGCTCCGCATCCGCCGGCGCTATCGGCGACCGCGTCCCTGTA
>DATJOH010000408.1:0-4449 GCA_035507235.1 Acetobacteraceae bacterium | reverse complement strand
CATATGGATGAAATCATCGCGGCGCAGTCGGCATTTCTGGTCGATATGGCAAAAGTGCGCGCCGATGTCGCCGCGCCGGTTGTCAACGTTGAAGCGCTGCGCACGGATGTCGAGGCGGCCCGCCGTTCGCGCCAGTTGCTGGGACCGGTCATTGAAAAGATCATTTTGGAGGGGATGCCGAAATTGTCGCTGGAGGGGCGGCGGCGGCTTGCTGCTTACCGGGGATAGAAGGAAAGAAGGAAGGATTCTTCTTTTTTGAAAAAAAGAAGCAAAAAACCTTTGTCCGTTGCGGCGGGCATCCGAATCCATCGGTTTGGACTGGCTGTTGGACGCAACTGATAAAAGTCTTTTGCTTCTTTTCTTCAGAAAAGAAACCCTTTCTTGCCTGCTTTCCTTTCCGCCCCATCCGGGCAGTTATGCTTTTTCTTCAGAAAAAGAAGACTCTTTCTTCGCCTTTGCCAGCGTGAGCGATCACGCGTTGCCTGTGACGCGGCTCACAGGCGCCCTGCCGCCGCCCCCGTAGGAAGGTGCCACGCGGGCCGCCGGGGCTGACGCGATGACATCAAAAGGACCTATGACATGCGCACACTTCTTCTCGCCGCTGCCGCCTGTGGCGTGTTGGCCGCCGCCTCCGCCTCCGCGCAGACCTTCCAGTTCCAGACACTCGACAATCCGGGCGACCCCACCTTCAACCAGCTGCTGGGCATCAACGATGCCGGCACGATCGTCGGTTATTTCGGCAGCGGCGCGGTTGGACATCCGAACATCGGCTACCAGATCGCCGCCCCCTACACGTCCTATACGAAGGTGATGCAGCCGGGCTCGACGCAGACGCAAGCCACCGGCATCAACAATGCCGGCCTGATGACGAATTTCTGGGCACCGACGAATCTTGGGACCGGCGATGCGAATTTCGGCTCGGTTATCGAGCCGGTGGGCGCCAATTTCGGGTTCGTGAGTGCGACCGATCCGCTGACCAACGGGGTACCGACGGTTGATCAGGCGCTGGGCATCAACAATGAGAATATGGCTGCCGGGTTCTGGGTCGGCGCGAAGGGAAACGCACACGGCTTTGTGTATAACCTGACCACCTCCACCTACACCGAAATCATGCTGCCCGGCGCGAAATCGCTGAGCGCGACCGGCATCAACGACAACAATGAGGTGTGCGGCTTCTTCACGGGCAAGTCCGGCGCGACGGTCGGGTTCGTGCGCAATGCGACCGGGGGTGTGGTCACCCATTTCCACGTGCCCGGCACCACGAACACGCAGTTGCTCGGCATCAACAACTCGGGCGTCGTCGTCGGATTCTATCAAGTCGGGAATATCACGCATGGGCTGTACTACACGCCGTCGAACGGCAACTGGCTGACCGTGGACGACCCGAATGGCGTGCAGGGCACCGTTGTAAACGGCGTGAACAACAAGGGCCAGTTGGTGGGCTTCTACACCGACGCCGCCGGCAACGTGCACGGCATGCTGGTAACCGTCACACCGTAACGGCTGCCGCGCGAAGCTCCGGGGAACGAAGCCGTTCCCCGGAATTCGCGCGTTCGCTTTCTTCAGAGCAGGAACAATCTTCGTTCTCGGCGGAAACTCTTGAGCGTTGACGCGTAATCGCGATGAGCCCCGCGCTCGCAACCTTGGAGTTTCCCATGCAATTGCCAAATCTGCTGCTTGCTGCCGTACTGTGCGGCGTGTTTGCCGGGCCAGCGTCCGCGCACTGGACGCGCTCCGGGAGTGTTACGACGCCACGTGGCGTCTACACCGGCAATTTCTCCGGCGGCTGTGCCGGCGGCACCTGCTCCCGTCAAGGCACCGTCACCGGGCCATATGGCTATAGCGCGTCACGTTACGGCAGCGTGACACGTACCGCACCGGGGCAATATAGCTCTACCGGATCGGCGACCGGCCCTTACGGCGGCGTTTGGTCGCGCACCGGCAGCACCAGTTGCGCCGGCGGCACGTGCAATCATACGGGAACGATTACGGGGCCAAATGGCGGCTCGGTGGATACGCAGGGTAGTGCTACGTGGACGCCGCGGTGAAAGGAAGCTTCTTCTTTTTCTGAAGAAAAAGAAGCAAAAAGACTTTTGCTCTTGGGTTTTGGCTGCCGGTGAGTGTGCGGCTAAATAGCGGCGGGCAAACGCCTTTCGCCTTGCACGAACGCCTGCCGCATCTCCAATTAGCCGGCGATCGGTAACGCGTCCGTGTGTTTCAGCGTATCGAACACAATGGAAGAACGCACGTGTGACACGCTTTCGTGCGGCAGCAGCACGTCGTTTACCAATGCGGCGAGGTCGGGCAGTCCCGGCAGTCTGACCTTCAGCAAATAGTCGGCATCACCGGTCATGGCGTAACATTCCTGAATGGCGGGCACCGCCGCAACCAGGTCACGAAACCGCTTGGCGTTGTCACGGCTGTGGGTGGCGAGCGTCACCTGCACGAACACCAGCAGCGGCTGGCCAAGCTTGGCGGCATCCAGATCGGCACGGTAGCCACGTATTACCCGTTCGGTTTCCAGCGCCGCCCGCCGGCGGGAGCATTGCGAGGCGGAGAGCCCTACCCTGTCGGCAAGCTGCTGGTTGGTCAGGCGACCATCCGCCTGCAGCGCGCGCAGGAGGCGCGCATCGAACTGGTCTATGCTCATTCTGTGCGGCGCTTAGGTGTTTTCTGCATGATACATGCATCATAGCGACATGATGTGCCTCATTTTGCAAGGATTTTTCGTGCCCGCGCGTGCTATAGGGGCGACCTTGGGACGAGGGAGGTCTTGCCATGGGTCCGTTTCCGCACGATGCGCCGCGCGCCACGATTTCGGCCCAGAACCCGGCCGGCACCGATGGCTTCGAGTTCGTCGAATTCGCCCATCCCGAGCCGGAAAAGCTCCACGACCTGTTCCAGCGCATGGGGTTTTCTGCCGTCGCCCGCCATCGTAGCCGGGCGACAACCCTCTATCGCCAGGGCGGCGTCAATTACCTGGTGAGCGAAACCCCCGGCAGCCATGCCGGCCGCTTTGCCGCAGCGCACGGGCCTTCGGTGCCCAGCATGGCGTTCCGCGTAGTCGATGCCCGCCACGCCTACGAGCACGCCCTGGCGCATGGCGCGAAGCCCGCCGATCCGGCCGGCGGCGCGCTGACGCTCGATGTGCCGGCGATCGAGGGCATTGGCGGCAGCCTGATTTATTTCGTGGATCGTTACGGCGAAACCGGCTCCGCCTACGATGCGGAATTTGAGTGGACAGGCGAAACAAACCCCTGCCCCGCCGGCCTCGGGCTCTATTACATGGACCATCTGACGCATAACGTGCATCGCGGCCGCATGGATGTGTGGTTCGATTTCTATGCGCGAATCTTCAATTTCCGCCAGATCCGGTTCTTTGACATCAATGGCCGTCACACCGGCCTTACCAGCCGCGCACTGACCAGCCCGGATGGACGGATCCGTATTCCGCTCAACGAATCCTCCGACGACAAAAGCCAGATCGAGGAATATCTGCACGCCTACAAGGGCGAAGGCATTCAGCACATCGCCTGCGGCACCGACGATATTTTCGCCACCGTCGGCGGCCTGCGCAACGCCGGCATCGATTTCATGCCGCCGCCGCCGGTCACCTACTACGAAATGACCGACGAGCGGCTGCCGGGCCACAAGGAAGATCTGCCGCGCCTGCAATCGCTGGGGATTCTGGTGGACGGCGAAAAAGTCGAGGGCCAGCAAGGCATTGGCACGCTGCTGCAGATTTTCTCCGCCAACGTCATCGGCCCGGTGTTCTTCGAGTTCATCCAGCGCAAAGGCAACGATGGTTTTGGCGAGGGCAATTTCCGCGCCCTGTTCGAATCAATCGAAGCCGACCAGATCAGGCGGGGCGTGCTTACGCCGGCCGCATAGCGCAAAAAGAAGAAGAGTTCTTTTTTGAAAAAAAGAACCAAAAAACTTTTATCTGTTACGGGCGGCACTGGTCTCGCCCACTTGGACCGGCTGCCGCGAGCCGAAGTCAAAAGTTTTTTGCTTCTTTTTTTCAAAAAAGAAGCCTTCCTTCTTTCCTTACGCTAACGGCAACCGCACCACAAACCGCGCCCCGACCACATTGCCCGACTCATCGCGCCGGTTCTCGACGCCGATTCGCCCTTGCAGCGCCTCGATAATTTGCCGACTGATCGAAAGCCCGAGGCCGCTATGCTTGCCGAATTTCTCGCCGACCGGCCGTTCGGAATAAAACCGGTCGAACACGTGATCCAGATTGCCTTCGGGTATGCCTGGGCCTTCGTCTTCCACGGCGATTTCCGCCATCGCACCGGTTTCGCGCGCGCGTAGAAATATCCGTCCGCCCTGCGGCGAAAAACTCTCGGCATTGCCGATCAGGTTGCGGAGCACCTGCACCAGGCGGCCTTCCACCGCCTGCACCACCAGGCTTTCCGCCGGCACGTCGACGACAAAGCGCGGATC
>DATJOH010000407.1:0-2368 GCA_035507235.1 Acetobacteraceae bacterium | reverse complement strand
CGGGCAGCCGAGCCGGCGCCTTAGGAGGATGTCATGAACAAGAATTTCGACATCACGTTGGAAGATCTGGAAAGCGCCGTAACCGTCGGCCCGGAAGCCTATATCTCCGAGGAGTATGTGCGGGCCGAGCGCGACCGGCTGTGGCGCAAAGTGTGGCTGCAGGTGGGCCGCGTCGACGAAATCCCCGATATCGGCAATTATATCAGCTACGACATCCTCGATGATTCCTTCGTGATCATCCGCACGGCGCCGGACAAAATCGCGGCCCATTACAATGTCTGTCCGCATCGCGGCCGTCGCCTGGTCGATACGCCGCCGAGCGAGCGCAACGCCTGCGGCAAGAAGAAAATGTTCGTCTGCGGCTTCCATGGCTGGCGCTTCAATCTGGATGGCGAATGCACCCATGTACCCGAACAGCAGGACTGGAACGGCGCGCTGACGGCCGAACGCACGCATCTGAGCGAAGTGCGCGTCGATACCTGGGGCGGCTGGATCTGGATCAACATGGATCCGAATTGCGAGCCGCTCTGCAACTATCTCGAGCCTGCCGCCACCATGCTGGAGCCGTTTGGATTGCAAAACATGCGCTACCGCTGGCGCCGCTGGATGGTGTTCGACTGCAACTGGAAAGTTGCCCTGGAAGCGTTCAGCGAAACCTATCACGTGCCGGGAACCCATCCGGAGTTCATGCAATTCGGCGAATTCCGCGGCTGGGCCAGGGCGCAGGACAAGCATGCCAATATCGGCTACGATGCGCCCAAGGGCCTGGACGAAAATCAGGCGAAGCTGCGGCTCGGCACCGGCACCGACCCGCGCGTCTCCACCGCGGAAATGCAGCTCTATACCTGGAAGCATGCCAATACGAACACCACGCAAACGCTGGTGGATGCGTCGCTACGGCTGGTCGATGAGCTGCCGGAAGGAACACCGGCCGACCAGGTGCTCAAACATTGGCTCGATTCCGCCCGGCGCGATGATGAAGCGCGCGGCGTCGTATGGCCGACCGTCGATCCCGCGCACGTCGGCAGAAGCGGCACCGCCTGGCAGATCTTCCCGAATTTCCAGATCGGCCACGCGGTGAACAACGCGCTTTGCTACAGCGCCCGGCCGTACGGCTATAATCCCGACAAATGCATCTTTGAAGCCGCCGTCTACGAGTTGTTCCCGGAAGGCCAGGCGCCGCACACGGAATGGGAACTCACGCCGGCGGACGACCCCAGATGGGGCAGCGTTCTGCCGCAGGATTTCAACAACATGGGCGCGGTGCAGCAGGGTATGAAATCAGGCGGCTTCCGCGGCACGCAGCCCAATCCGTACCGGGAGCGCAGTATCGCCAATCTGCACCGCAACCTCGCAAAATATATGGGCACAGGCGCGCCGCGCAAACTCACGTGATTATGCGGGCAGATTGATCAGAGCGATCTGATTTCAGCGCCTCGCGTTTGACGAAACTGGCCAACTCTGTAGTGACACGGCGGGAAAACGCCGGCCGATAAAAGGAGACCTGATCTTGCCCGTGCCTGTCTACGAACGCATTCTGCAGCTCCTGGAAGCGGAGGGCATCAACACCCTGTTCGGAATTCCGGACCCGAATTTCGTGCACATGTTCCTGGAAGCGGAGACACGCGGTTGGCGGGTGGTCTCGCCGCACCACGAAGAATCCGCCGGCTTCATGGCGGAAGCCGCCTCGCGCATGACCGGCAAGCCTGGCCTCTGCATCGGCACGCTCGGCCCGGGCGTCGCCAACCTGGCGGGTGCCATGATGTGCGCCAAGGTGGAGAACTCGCCGGTCATCTTTCTTGGCGGCCAGCGCGCCCGCGTCACCGAACAGCGCGTGCGCCGCGGCCGTATCCAGTTCGTGCAGCAATCCGGGCTGTTCGCGGCATCGGTGAAATATTGCGCTTCCATCGAATATGCCGATCAGACCGACGAAATCATTCGCGAAGCGATCCGCCGCGCCATGTCCGGCACCCCCGGCCCGGTCTATGTGGAATACCCGGCCCACGTCATCCTGCAGGAACTCGATGTGCCGGCAGCGCTGCCGCCCAGCGGCTATCGCCTCACCAGCCAAGGCGCCGGCGCCACTGAAATCGCCGAGGCAGCGTCGCTCATTCGTGCCGCCAAGAATCCCATCCTCCTGGTGGGCCATGGCGTGCACACGTCCCGCAGCGGCGAGAAAGTGAAGGCGCTTGCGGAGTTGATGCAATGTCCACTGATCCAGACCTCCGGCGGCACCTCCTTCATCGCGGGGCTGGAGGATCGCACTTTTCCTTACGGTTTCTCGCCTTCCGCGGTTGAGGCCGTCGTGCAGTCCGATCTTTGCGTGGCCCTCGGCACCGAGCTTGGCGAGCCGGTGCATTACGGCCGG
>DATJOH010000406.1:0-4426 GCA_035507235.1 Acetobacteraceae bacterium | reverse complement strand
TTGGCGGCGCTGGGGATTGCGGCAACGCCGGCGGTGCACGGCTATGCGATGCAATTTCGAATCAATGCCGAGCATTTTTCCGCCGCGGGCGAAACGCGGCCGGCGGCGGGGCGGCTTACCGTATTTGCGCCGCCGGGTGGGCCGGGGGTGCGGGTGGACCATGGGGCGGAGGCCGGCATGGAGATCGGAGTGCGGTACGATTCGCTGCTGGCGAAGCTGATCGTGCAGGGCGCGGACAGGGACGAGGTGGTGCGGCGGGGGGCGCGGGCGCTGGAGGAGTTCCGCATCGAGGGGGTGGCGACGTCGCTGAGGCTGTTGCGGAAATTGGTGGCGCTGCCGGCATTTCGCGAAGATCGGCTGCATACCGGGCTGCTTGCGGAGATGGCGGGCGAGCTTGCGGATGACGAAACGGTGGTGGCGCCGGTTGATGTCGCGGTGCTGGCGGCGCCGATGCCGGGCACGCTCGTTTCGCTGGACGTCGCGGTGGGGGATGCAGTGCGGGCCGGGCAGCGTGTGGCGCTGATCGAGGCGATGAAGATGCAGATGGCGCTGACGGCGGGCGGCGCGGGGACGGTGACGGCGCTGGAAGCAGGGGTGGGAGATACACTGCGCGAGGGGCAGATTATTGCGCGTCTGCATCCGGCGAGCGCGGATGCGGCGTTGGAAGACGTCACGGAAATCGATCTGGATCATGTGCGGGGCGATCTGGCGGCCTTGCAGGCGCGGATTGCCACGACGCTGGATGCGGGGCGGCCGGAGGCGGTGGCGCGGCGGCATGAGGCGGGCAAGCGCACGGCGCGGGAGAATCTGGCCGATCTGTTCGATGATGGTGCGTATGCGGAATATGGCGCGCTCGCGCTCGCGGCGCAGCGCCGGCGGCGCGAGGAGGCGGAGTTGATACGCACCAGCCCGGCCGATGGTGTGCTGTGCGCGATCGGCACGGTGGCGCGGCGGCCGGCGGCCGCGCTGGCGTATGATTATACGGTGATGGCGGGGACACAGGGGTTTCTCGGCCACAAGAAAACGGATCGGCTGCTGGGCGTGCTGCACAAGGATCCGATGCCGCTGGTGCTGTATGCGGAAGGCGGCGGCGGGCGGCCGGGCGATACGGATGTGGTGGCGGTGGCGGGGCTCGATCTTTCCACGTTTGCGTCGTTCGCGGCGCTTTCCGGCAAGGCGCCGAGCGTTGCCATTGCGGCGGGGCATTGTTTCGCCGGCAATGCGGCGCTGCTGGGGTGCTGCGATATTGTGATTGCGACGCCGGACAGTTCCATCGGCATGGGCGGGCCGGCGATGATCGAAGGCGGCGGGCTGGGCAATTTCCGGCCGGAAGCGGTGGGGCCGGCTGCCGTGCAGACGCGCAACGGGGTGATTGACGTACTGGTCGCCGATGAGGCGGAAGCGACGGCGAAAGCGCGCGCGTATCTGGGGTATTTCGCCGGGGCGCATGCCGAGTTCGCCTGCGCGGACCAAAGGCATTTGCGCCATGCGGTGCCGGAGGACCGCAAGCGTATTTATGACATGCGGGTGCTGATCGCCACACTTGCCGATAGCGGCAGCATCCTGGAACTGCGAGAGGCTTTTGGGCGCGGCATGATTACCGCGTTTGTCCGCATTGAGGGCAGGGCGCTTGGGTTGATGGCCAATAATCCGGCGCATCTGGGCGGCGCGATCGATGCGGACGCGGCGGACAAGGCGGCGCGGTTTCTGCAGCTTTGCGACGCGCATGGGCTGCCGGTGCTCAGCCTGATCGACACGCCGGGCTTCATGGTGGGGCCGGATGCGGAGCGGTCGGCCCAAGTAAGACATGTGTGCCGGATGTTCGTTACTGGCGCGGCACTCAGCGTGCCAATAGTTTCCGTGGTGACGCGCAAAGGGTACGGGCTCGGCGCTATGGCGATGGCGGCGGGCGGGTTCCACGCCACCCGCTTTACCGTCGCCTGGCCGAGCGGGGAGTTCGGCGGCATGGGGCTGGAGGGCGCGGTGCGGCTGGGCTACCGGCGGGAGCTGGCGGCGGCGCATGATCCGGCAGCGCGCGAGGCGTTGTTTGAAGCGCTGGTCGGTAAACTCTACGAACAGGGCAAGGCCGTGAATATGGCCGCGCATGTGGAAATCGATGCGGTGATCGACCCCGCGGAGACCAGGACGTGGGTGACGCGGAGCCTGGCAGGCACGGCAGCGCGGCCAAGCGGCCGCTTTGTGGACAGCTGGTAGAATCTCATTCGCTTTATTGAGAAACAGCTAGCGCATTAATTAGATTTCTGTTAATCATGCCGCCTGGGCCCGCTCAGGACGGCGCGTCGCGCGATCAAATGGGGAACTGACCTCCGCGCGACCCCCCGTACCGCTCGAACGGCGCCGCCGACCCGGTTGCGCGACATCGAATTTCGGTGCCGTTCGCCGGCCGCAAAATACGAACAAAGCACGAACCGACCCGGACGGGCCGAAGCCGATTGGGGAACGAGATTTGGGAGGTTGAGATGAACGTTGTGATGGGGCGGTGTACGAACGACCTTTTTTGTGCCCTTGCTAGTACGGGTGTGGTGCTGCGTGTTCCGACGGACGGGCTGTTCGTCTGCTCCCATTGCGGGCGGCCGCTGACGGAGGCCTCCGAACGCGGCTGGAACAGAAATCTGGTGATTGGCGCCGTGGTGGGCGGCGGCCTGGCGCTGACCGGCATTGCGATGTCGGGCGCCGCGATGATGTGGACGGATCGGCCGTCCACGCCGAATGTCACCTGGGTTGCGCCCGCGAAGCGCGTGGCGCCGCCGCCGGTCGTGACACAACGGGCGTCGCCTCCTGTACAATCGACCACCGCCTCTGCCATGAATTCGGCCGCGCCCGTGCCAGCTATGGCTGGGCAACCGGGCGTGGCGGCCAAACCGGTGGCGGTTGCCGTCGCTGCGCCGCCGCCGCCCACCGTGGTCGCCGTGGGATCGGAGGGCGTCGCGGCGGGGGTGCGCACGGTGATAATGGTGCCGCGGTCGGCCGGGATGGTGCGGTTCCGCGCGTCACCGAAGCCCGATATGGATGACCCCGCCATACGCGCCGCGCAATTGGCGCAGGCCAATGCCGACGCTGAAAAACTGCGGCAGGCGCAGGCGAAAATGCAAGCCGCTCAACTCGCGGCGGCGCAGCTTGCGGCCAAGCAGGCGCACCCGGCGGTGGCCACGGCTTTGGCAGCACCGGTTGCCGCGCCCGTGGTGAAGGCTTCGCTCACGCCGCCGCCGCCCGCGCATGCGAGCCTGGACCGGCTGTTCGTTGCGCGGCCGATCAGCGGCGGCGCGCCGCCGTTTCCGCGCATGGTGGACGACAGTACGTTGCATGGCGGTAGCGTGCGGGTGAGTTGCCGCATCGAAACGGACGGCGCTCCGGACGATTGCGGCATCGTCGGCGGCACGGCCGAAGCACCGTTCCGCGAGTCCGTGCTGCGCTGGCTGGGCAGCGGCCGGGTGCGGTTCGCGCCGATCCTGCGCGGCGGCGTGCCGACCGCGGAGACCCACCAATGGAGCGTTCAATTCAATCTGGAGGGGTAAGTAGCCGCGTTTGCGGCTGTTTTTGACGAGAGACATTTCGATGAGCACGGAGAATTTAAGACATGGACGCCCAAACGGGACGTTGTAGTAACAAACTTTTCTGCGCGGCCGCGGGTGCGGGCGCCATTCTGACAGTGCCGCAAGGCGCGCGCTTTGTTTGCCGCCAATGCGGCAAGCCGCTCACGGCGGTCGTCGACGGCGCGGATGGCAAGCGTGGCTCGATGGGGCTGGTGATTGGCAGTGTCATGACCCTGGTTGGCGGCGGCGTGTGCGCCGCCGGCATGCTGTGGGGGGGCGGCCCGGCGGCGCAGGCGCAGTCGGCGCCCTATGTGGCGGCGACAGCACCGGCGGCGTCCCCGAGCATCGTGGCAGCGCCACGGCCCAGCCGCCATCACACGCACGCTGGGGCCAGTTCGAGACGCGCCGTTTCCGGCGGCGGGGTGAATGCCGGCAGCGGACGTGGTGCGAACGGCACACAAGGGTAAGGTTTCTCAACGCTCGAGATAAAAATCGCTATTTAAGAGACGATAGCCACTAGAAATTTATATTGCGCCGCGATAAAAACGGCGGTGACTACGATGGTAGGAGCCCCGGCTTTGCCACTGTTGTGCCGTCCCGCCGCCCGGCGTTGCCCCCCGCTTCCGCGGCGCGTCCGGCCGGCCCAAGCCCCGGAGCGCAATTCATGAACGCGATAGTGGAATTCGTCAGCGGTCGCTGCACGAACGAATTGTTTTGTGCGGTGGCCAGCGCGCGCGAGGTTGTGCGGGTGCCGGTTGGCGCGAGCTTTGTCTGCAATCAGTGCGGCAAGCCGCTGGTGGCCGGTGACGCGCGATCGGGCCGCGGCGCCGGCAGCACCGCGCTGATCATCGGCACCGGCATGGCGCTCACCG
>DATJOH010000405.1:0-6579 GCA_035507235.1 Acetobacteraceae bacterium | reverse complement strand
CATCCGGATGCCGTGTTCGATGAAGTGCGGCTGGCTTCGCCCTATGCGGCGCTGTCGCGCCAGGATTTCGACGACGTGCTGCGGTTTGTCGAGGATGGCGGCTACGCACTTTCGCATTATGAGCGCTGGCGCAAGCTGTTCCGGGATTCGGAGGATCGCATCCATATCGCCAACGCGCGCGTGGCGCGGCAGGCGCGGATGAATATCGGCACGATTGTCGAGCAGCCCTTGTTGAAAGTGAAGCTCGTCGGGCGGCGCGGCCTGCAGCTTGGCGAGGTCGAGGAGTATTTCGCCAACGGGCTGCGGGAAGGCGACACGTTCATGTTCGCCGGGCGGCTGCTGGTGTTTTTGCGCATACACGAAACGACACTGGAATGCGCGGAAGGCGGCACCGGCACGCCGGCGGTGCCGGCTTATGGCGGCACGCGGATGTCGCTGACCACGAATCTGGCGGCGCGGGT
This sequence comes from Acetobacteraceae bacterium, assembly GCA_035507235.1. Taxonomy (GTDB): domain Bacteria; phylum Pseudomonadota; class Alphaproteobacteria; order Acetobacterales; family Acetobacteraceae; genus CAJCIS01. The sequence continues at coordinate 6,118 of DATJOH010000405.1, read as the reverse complement.
GCGCGCCATGCTGCATGATCCGGAGACGTGGAAAACCCTGCCGGACCAGGTGCGGGAATGGCTGGACATGCAGCAGGTACGGTCCGAATTGCCGGGGCCCGACGGGCTGCTGGTGGAGATCTTTCCGCGTGAAGGCCGCTGGTATCTGGTGGCGTATGCGTTCGAAGGGCGGAACGCGCATCAGACGCTCGGCATGCTGCTGACGCGGCGGATGCAGCGGTTTGGCTATGCGCCACTGGGATTCGTTGCGACCGAATATGTGCTGGGGATCTGGTCGGCGCATGAGCCGCAGGATATCGCGGCGCTGTTCGATCATGAATTGCTGGGCGAGGATCTGGATATCTGGATGGCGGAGACCTCCATGCTGCGGCGGACGTTTCGCAATGTCGCGGTGATATCCGGGCTGGTGGATCGGCATCATCCGGGCGCCGAGAAAAACCGGCGGCAGGTGACGGTGAATACCGATCTGATTTACAATGTTTTGCGTAAGCATCAGCCGGATCACGTGCTGTTGCGGGCGACCTGGATGGATGCGCGCGGCGGGCTGACCGACCTCGCACGGCTGGGGGCGATGCTGCATCGGGCGCATGGGGCGGTGCGGGTGCGGCGGCTCGATCGGGTGTCGCCGCTGGCGGTGCCGGTGCTGCTGGATATCGGGCGGGAAAGCGTGCGCACCGCCGAGGACGAGGATTCGTTGCTGCTGGAAACCGAGGCGTTGGTGGATGAGGCAATGAGCCCGGCGCCGCGGCGCGCGCGCGTGCGCGCCGCGGGATGATCGCGCCGTTTCATTTTGCCGGCGCGGCGCTGCAGCTTGATCCCGCCGGCGTGGTGGTTTGGCCGGCCGAGCGGATGCTGATCGTGGCCGATCTGCATTTGGAAAAAGGTTCGGCGGCGGCACGGCGCGGACAGTTGGTGCCGCCGTGGGACAGCCGGCTGACCCTGGAACGGCTCGGGCTGCTGCTGCACCGTTACGCGCCGCGGACGGTGGTGGCGCTGGGGGATTCGTTTCATGACGATGGCGGGCCGGCGCGGCTTGGGACCGAGGATGCGGCGACGCTTCGGCGCATGACGGCGGCGGCGCAATTCATTTGGGTGCGGGGCAATCACGATCCGGCGCCGCCGGCGGGGGTGGGCGGCGAAAGCGTGGCGGAATGGGCGGCCGGCGCGTTGTTGTTTCGCCACCAGGCGGCGGCGGGGGCTTCGGGGGAGTTATCCGGCCATTTTCATCCGAAGGCGCGGGTGGCGACGCGCGCGGGACAAGTGGTGCGGCCGTGCTTCATTACGGATGGGCGGAAGCTGATGCTGCCGTCGTTCGGTGCCTATACGGGGGGGCTCGATGTGCGCGCGCCGGCGATCGCCGCGCATTTTACGCGCGGCGCGCGGATCTTTCTGCTGGGGGAAGCGCGTTTATTCAGCTTCTCCCTGGTGCAGGCGGCGTGAAACGGCCGGGCGAACGATCGTTCGCCCGGCCGCCTTGTGCGTTAGCGCCGCGTAACGTCGATGGTACCGCGGGGCGTGCGGTCGGATCCGGTGACCGTATAAGTGCCGGAATTTATTTCCGATTGCGAGCTGGCCGTGGATTCATAGAGATACCAGTTGCCGGCGCCGTGCTTGGCCTTGGTGAAATACCAGGTGAAGATTTCCGCCTGGTCGTTGGTGTCGTTGGAAATGGTGTATTTCGAGCCGACCTTGCCGACGGTGCCGCCATCGATGACGGTGTAGCCGCAGCCACTGCGCGATCCGTAGACCTCAAACCCGCTCACCGTCAGGGCGAAGGTGTTGCAGAAGCCGTCGAGCGAGACATTGAAGGAAGAGGCGAAAGCGGCCGAGCCGCCGGCCAACGTAAGGCAAGCGGCCAGAAGGGTGGTCCTAAGCATAGCGTTTGCTCCATCTGCACAAAATTACGCCACACCAAAAGGCGACGGAGTGCACGGATGGAGGCGCGGACTCCCCAACGGCGTCTACGTGCGGCGGCGCTACCTAGCGCCCACTCTGTTACAAAGCCAAGGGTTCGTTACAGGCGGCCGATGACAAATCCGTGAGCAAAGTTTCCGCTGCCGCGTGCGGGGCACGGCTCGGTCCGTGGCATTTTGTTATTGAACCGGAAAGGGTTTGCAATGCCAACCCTTTTCGGTTCCGATCAGATTTCCCATGATTTCGTCGAACGCGGCGAGGATGGCGGCGCGGCCGGCGGCCAGCGGGGCGAAAATCTCGAGGCGGGCGTGGCCGTCGCGGCCGAGGCGGCCGGTGGCGATGGTGGCGCCGTCGGCGGCGGCGACGGTGTGGCTCGGGGCCGGCGGGGCAGGCGGCGACACGGCTGCGGCGAGGCGGGCGAACACTTCCTCGACGGGCGCGTAAGCGTTGCCGGCGGCGTGGCTGGCGGTTTGCTCATCGGCGATTTGTATGGCGAGGGTGACGACGCGTTCGACCCCGTCCGCATTCTTGAGGCCGACGAGCAGTTTGCGGAGGTGGGCGATGGTGAGGTGCGTGGGATCGCCAACCGCGGCTAGGATTTCTTTCGGCAGGGCGGCGAGGGTGAGGTAGCGGCTGAGGTTGCCGGGGGATATGGAGATGGCGCGCGCCATGGCAAGCTGGTTGCCGGCGTAATGGATGGCCAAAGCTTCCTTATATAAGATGGCGCGCTGGTAATCGGAAATGTCGCGGCGATGGCGGTTGTCGCGGTCGGCGGCGGCGAAGGCGGCTTCGTCGGTGAGCGGGCGGATGGCGGCGAGGAACGGCAGGCTGGCACAGGCTGGTTCGGTTGCGCGCAGGGTGGCGATGGCGAAATGGCGGCGGGCGCCGCAGATGATTTCGTAGCGGTGGCTGTCCTCCGGCGGGGCGCGGCGGACCAGGCCGGCCACGAGCTGGCCGTGGTCGCGGATGTTGTCGATGAGATAGCGGCAGTCCGCCTGCTGGATGGGCAGGCGCGCGGGGACGGGCCGGCACTGGGCCGGATCGATACGGGCGATGCTGGCGGCGGCATCGTGCATGGTGGGCGCGTCCTTCCTCGCGATTAAGATGGAAGGCCTATAGCATGGGTTTTAGTCCTAGGCAAGTAGTCCTTGCGGCGGGTCGCGTGGGAGGCGCGCGGCGCCATGCCGGGCTTATTTCGGAGCGGCAGGCAGTGCGTACATTGTGAAAGTCGCCTCGTCGTGGTCGAGGTCCACTTCAAGCACGTGGTTGATGAGATCCCCGCGCGCGGCCAATTCCGCGAGTGCGCCGCGAAAAAGCTGGCACTGAATGGTGCGGATGACGTTCGGCGTGATGATGACAAGCCCGGGGTGGATCGGCTCTCTGGCGTAGATTTTGCGGAAATCGACGGCGTTGTTGGTCACCAGAATGAAATCCCCGTCGCGGGCGTGGCGCGCGACATTCCAGTCGTTCCAGCTCGCCTTGCCGACATGCGCGACGTGGTGGGCCTCATATCCGGCCTGGGTGGCGACGGTAACGAGATCGACGCTCAAGCACTCGTCGATCAGGAGCCTCATGGAGCCGCAATATTCGCCAGCTTGCGGCGGGTTGTTCGGATGGGCGGCTTGTCCCGCCAGGGCTGGTTGCGGGGCCGGCCGCGCAGGGGATAGGCGGCGGCAAAGACCGGCGCGAGTTGCACCATCTCGGCCGTCAGCCGCGGGTAGGCGGCGAGGATGTCCTCGGCACTCTCCCCCTTCGCCCTAAGATCGGCGATCATATGCACAGGCACGCGCGTGCCGCGAAACACCGGGTCGCCGCCGAGGATGTCGGGATCGTTCACCGCAAGCTGACGTGCCCGGCGCAGTTGCCGGAGCGCATTTGCCAGTTCGCGGCGCGGTTCGCGCAAGTCGATTTTGAGAAATCCGTTTTCGAGGAACACCGCGTTGTGCCGCGCCGCGTTGGGCAGGGCATTGAACAATTCGCGCCGTAGCTCCGGCACGAAGCGGTCGGCCAGCCGACGTTCGAGGGTCAGCGACATGAGGGCGTGCAGATCGAGCAGGCGGGTCGCGTATGCCGCCCTGCCGCCAGGGATGGCCGATACGGTTCCCTTGTCGATCGCGTTGTTCACGGCCTTGACCGACAGGCGCGTCAGGAATGCGGCCTCGGTTGGTGTGAACAGGGGGGCTTCGGTGCTTTGCATGGCGCTGCAATCTTTCTTCCAGCGGAGAATATATAGCGGCGCGACCTGGAAGCAAGGGAATGTGGCCATAGGCCAGTGTTAGGGGACTAAAGCTGGCTTTGATGGATACCGCGGGGGAGGGTGCGGGATCACATGGATATGGGCGCGGTTGCCGTTTTCGGCGTCTGGTTTGTGGTCGTTTGGGGCGCCAACCTGCTGTTTTATGGCGGGCTTTATGGGCTGAGCCGTTTGCTGGCGCGCGGGCTTCGGTGGAGCGGCAGCGCGGTTCTGCGCGATCTTGGGGGGCGGCGGGGGCTGCTGTTTCTGGTGGTTATTTCGCCGCTGGTGATCATTCCGGCGCTGCTGGATGTGCAGCGGCTTTGGGACATGGCTGGCATGAGTTGGGGGGACCATGGGCCCGGCGCATTGCCGCGGCGCCTCTGGCGGCTGGCATTGCTCATGGACATGCGGCCGCCAGGCGCGCCGCCGGCGAAGCCCGGGGAGGCACCGACGTGCGACAAGGCACTATGCCTGGCGTTTTTGAGCGGTGGACGGTGGCGCCAGGTGCTGGTGGGGCCGCCGCCGGAACTTGGCGCCGATCTGGACCCCACGCAGAGCGTTACGGTGTTTCAACTACGCACCCACGACGCGAATTGCCTGAAGCGGCCGGGACAATTGGCGGTGGTGCTGGGACCCGGCACGGGCGCATGCGATGAGGGTGGACCGCCGACGCTTGTGAGCAGCCAGGGCCCGTTGGGCGGCGCGGATTTTATTGTTACGTTGCAGGCGATACCGGGCTGGCCCGGTCATTCCAGTTGCGTCTATCCGGGACTTATGCCGTTTTTTCACCCGCCGGTGCTGCCGGCGCGGCTTCATTGGTGCGATCCGTCGGTGGATATTCCGTTCATCGGACAAAGGCTGACTTTGTGGGAATTCGGCGCCGATGGCGCGCATGAACTGGCGCGGGCCACGGCGGGTGGCGCCTCCCTGTGGTTTGTTCCGTTCCTGGTGGGGCCGGTGGATCCGGACGACTTCCTGGACGGCCTGGAACCCGGCCGGATCGATATAGGCGTGGCCTCCCGGTATCGCGACGACGCAAGCGCGCCAAGCATCGACGTGCCGGCGCGGCTGCAGGCGTGGGGGGTTCTGGCGGCGCCGCCGGTTGTGGGGCGGTGAGCGGGTGGCGGCGGCCCGTGTCGTGATCGCCACAGGCGGAATGATACGGAAGCTGGGGCGGATGGTTGGTTGAACGCCGCGGGCGTTCGAAGTTGGGCGGCCGGCAGGCTCGAAACTATGCGTTTCTGTGCTATAGTTCATTGTGCTATAGGGAAGCCCCGTGCGAATTTTCAAAACGAGGGGCGTGAGGCGGTTTGTCCGGCGCGAACGCATCACGGACGCCAGCTTGCGCGGGAGGTAGTAGAGCGGGCCGAGCGCGGCACCATCGACGCGGATTTAGGCGGCGGCCTTATCAAGCAGCGCGTGGGGGCGACCGGGCCAAGGAAGATCCGGCGGGTTTCGGATGATCGTTGCGTTTCGGGCGGCCGGGCGTGCGGTGTTCTTGTATGGGTTTGCCAAGAACGACCGCAACAACATCGAGGAGGACGCATTGCAGACCCTTCGCACCGTGCGAACTGGCTTGCGGCTTCGGCCGAGATTGTCGGGCGGGCCCTGGACGATGGAGATTTAGAGGAGATCGCGCATGAGCATGACGAAGAAGCCTAGCCGCCTCGCCCGCGAACTCGTGGAAATGGCGGGCGTGCAGCGCCGCCTTGGGATCATGGACGAGGCCAGCTTGCAGAAAATCACGGCGCGCCACCTTGGCGCGGAGGCCTTGCCGACGGCCGAACCCCTGACACCGGCCGAGGTGCGCGCGGTGCCCGAGAAGGCGCAACTGAGCCAAGCCGCGCTTGCCCGGTATCTCAACATGACAACGGGCTATGTCTCGCAGCTTGAGCGCGGCACGACGCAGGCCAAGGGGCCGGCCCTTGCCCTGCTGAACGTCATCCGGCGCAAGGGAATTGAGGCGCT
>DATJOH010000404.1:0-7214 GCA_035507235.1 Acetobacteraceae bacterium | reverse complement strand
CGGAAGCGGATAAGGCTTGACGCCTGGCGGCGGCGTGGGCAGGCCAAAGATCGGATTTTGCGGCGAGTAGTAAGCTGGCACGAAATACGGCCAACTGCCGCCGTTCCCGGTAAAGGATTTCAGGGCGCTGCGGAACAGGGCAATTTTCTCCGTAGAGCCGAGATACGTATTGTTGGGCGTGTTGTTCCCCGAGGCGCCCACCGCGGCCGGCAGATAGACATTGTCCACGGCCGAGATATTGTAATTGACGATGTCCAGATCGATGCTCAGCGGCGGACCTTCCAGCGCCGCGCCGAATGTGTATTCCACGAGTTGAAAGGGAATGGCGAATGGGAAGCCCGGCACATAGCCGTTGATCGCCACCGGCTCGCACGCGGTGGTGGATGACGTGCAACTGGGCACCGAGGCACCGCTCAGCGGCGTGATCGGTATGGGCGGAATGACCATGCCATTGCGGTCATTGTTGTAATCGTACGCCGCGGTGGTCGCGTCCTTGCCGTCGAACACGTAAACGCGCATCGCATTCCACCAGTCGATGAACTGGTCATCGACGGTGCCGAGGTTCTTCTTGTTGGCCGGCAGCAATTGCGTGTAGAATGGCATGGTTAGGGTCACGGAACTTTGTGGCGGAACGCCGGTATCCTTGTTGATAAAAATGCGATATAGCAACGTGGTCTGAAATACCTGCGTCGCCACGTCGCCAACCTGGAACTGCGCCTGCATCCACAAATCTCGCACGTCCGCGCCGAGCCGGATCGGTGCTTGCACCACGGGAAACAGCGTGCGGTTCGAATTGTTGTAGAATGTGATGGTCTTGGTGGGCACCGCCTGCGCCGCCACGGAGCCTTCCGCGCCACACCCAAGCATGATTATCACCGCGCAAAGCGTCAAGCGCCTCATGGGCCGTCTCCCCGGTGTGGGTTGCAGAGCTGCTTTCTTGTCACGATCTTCAGCGGAACCGGACGAAGGCGCCTCGCGGCAGGCGGTCCGGCGCCTTGCGTAACCATGACGGCTCCGGCGCCAGCATGCAAGATGCGCGGCGCGACGCCTACAGCTTCAGCACCAAACGCGCCACCAGGCCGCGCGGCACCGCGTCGGCCAATTCGACCCGCCCGCCCAGGGCCGTCATCACCGCCCGCACGATCGCCAGCCCCAACCCGTTGCCGTTGCCGCCGCGTGCCGCGTCGCCGCGCCGCCATGGTTCGAACGCATGCGTCTTGTCGGCCTCGCTGAGACCGGGCCCGGTGTCGGCGACCTCGATCACCGCCTCATTGTTGGCTTCACGCACCGAAAGCACGCCGCCGCCGCCATATTTCGCGGCATTCTCCACCAGATTTTCCAACGCCCGCGTCAGCATCTGGGCATCGCACAGCGCATTCACCGGCGCCAGTTGGCCGAGCGTCACCGGCACGCCCGCATCCGTCATGTCGTCCGCCACCGTCTGCGCCAGGGCGGAAAGATCAACCTGCGCCCGCGCCGGTCCCACATCCTGCGCCTGCAACAATGCCAAGGCGCGATCGATCAGCAACTGCATGCCTTCGACATCGCGCACCATGCGGCCCCGAATCTCCGGATCGGCAATCGTATCGGCACGCAACCGCAGCCGTGTCAGCGGCGTGCGCAAATCATGGCTGACCGCCGCCAGCATGCGGCGCTGCTCGGTGGCGAAACGCGTCAGACGCAAAATCAGGCGGTTGAACGCTTCCGCCAGCAGACGGATTTCCGTCGTGCCCTCCACCTTCAGCGGCACCACCTCCGTTTCCGGGTCAACCCGTTCCGCCTGCGCCGTCAGTCGTTGCAGCGGCAACGTCACACCACGGCTGGCCCATAACGAAATCGCCAAGGTTGGCAAACCGATCAGCGCCACAAACCAAATCAGCCCGATGCGATGCAGAAATCGCACCGGCCGCGGCCGCCAGGCCAGTGCCAGCCAGGCATCCGGTCCCACCCTCTCGCGCGCCATCTCCGGCACAAAATCGTCGTCCGTGCACCCTGCCCGCGGCGCCGGCGGCGCACACGCCCGTATCACAGAGTCCGGAATAACCCGTACGCGAAACCCGCTGCGCGCCGCCTCCCGCAACAACTCATCGCGCATATCCGGATGCGCCACATAAATCTGCGCCAGCATCTTCAGCGGCCCGTGCTCCGGCATATGATCCGGCACATCACCCAACGAACGCAGCACCAACATCAGCGCAAAATTCAGCACAAACGCGAGCAGCACACTCCCCGCCACCAACGCCGCCACCTGCCGCTGCGTGCTGCGTATCATGACGGATTGCTTGGGCGGTGGTGCTTCGGGATTGCCTTCGGCGACCAGGCGGCTTTGCCCCCCTGCTGCGCAGCCCCACCAGGGCGTGACGCCCTGGACCCCGCTACTTTGTCACGGGAAAAGGAGGGGCGCATCCAAGCCCGCACCAACACCTGTGTTGCGCCCCTCCTTTTCCCCTGACGAAAACAGATGGGGGTCTGGGGCCTCAGGCCCCAGCGGGCTGCGCAGCAGGGGGCAGAGCCCCTGGCCGCCGGAGGCAACGTCGAAACCTCATCACCCAAGCAATCACCCATCATGCGCCGCCGCGGGTGAGGGGGGTGACAGGGGGGACCAGCATGTAGCCGGCGTTGCGGACGGTTCGGATGATTTCCTCGGATTCTGCCGTGGGCAACTGGGCGGCGATTTTGCGGCGCAGGCGGCCGATCAATGTATCCACGCTGCGGTCGAACGCGGCGGGGTGCGGGTTTTCCGCACGGGTCAGCAGCGTTTCGCGCGATATGACTTCGCCGGGACGCGCGCACAGCGCTTTCAGCAGGCTGAACTCCGCGCTGGTCAGCGGCACCAGCGCGCCGTTTGGCGCCGTGAGTGACATGCGCAACAGATTGAGGTCCCAATTGGCGAAATGATACGAGACGATTTCTTCCGATTCCGCTGCGGTGCCGGCGCGGCCGCCGGTGCGGCGCAGCAGGGCGCGCACGCGGGCCAGCAGTTCGCGCGGCGCGAAGGGTTTTACCATGTAGTCGTCGGCGCCGCTTTCCAGGCCGACGATGCGGTCCGCCTCCGCGCCGATCGCCGTCAGCATCAGGATTGGCACGCCGTAGCGTCCGCGCAGCCGGCGGCAGAGGGAGAGCCCGTCTTCGCCTGGCAGCATCAGGTCGAGGATGACCAGGTCGATGGCGTCGCGGTGCAGGCTACGTTCCAGGCCGCCGCCGTCGCCGGCGCGCAGCACGTCGTAGCCGCGTTCCTCCAGCATGGCGGCGACCATGGCCGAGATTTCGGTGTCATCCTCCACGACCAGGACGCGCTGGCGGCGGAAAGCCTGGCTTTGGGGAGGGCCGGCGATCATTCGGGGTTGGTGCCATATGCCGAGGCTGCTCGTCATCCGCTGAACCTTCGCTGTCGAATGGCCATCCTAGACGGCGGCCCGGTTGCCCTTGGTGGTCGATGTGTTACGGGGCGCGGCTTCGTGCGCGGCCGTTAGGGCAGGGCTGCGCCGCGGCCGGATTGCGCCCGGGTCGCGGATCGGTTTAATCGAACGATTAAATACGCTGACCCGAGGAGGGACCGGATGGCCGACGCCTATATCTACGATGCGGTGCGCACGCCGCGCGGCAAGGGCCGCAAGGATGGCGCGCTGCACGAAATCACCGCGCTTTCGTTGGCGACCCAGGTACTGGAGGCGCTGCGGGACCGCAACGGGCTGGATACGGCGCTGGTTGATGACGTGGTGCTGGGCTGCGTGGCACCGATCGGTGAGCAGGGCGCCGATATTGCCCGCGTGGCCGTGTTGAACGCCGATTACGCGGAAACCACCGCCGGGGTGCAGATCAACCGGTTCTGCGCGAGCGGGCTGGAGGCGTGCAACATCGCGGCCGCCAAGGTGAAGTCGGGCGAAGCGGTGTTCGCCATTGGCGGCGGCGTGGAAAGCATGAGCCGGGTGCCGATGGCTTCCGACGGCGGGGCGTGGGCGGTGGATCCCTCGATCGCGTTCAAATCCTATTTCGCGCCGCAGGGGATTGGGGCGGACCTGATTGCCACGATCGACGGATTTTCCCGCGATGACGTGGATGCGTTCGCGGTGGAGAGCCAGACGCGCGCGGCGAAGGCCTGGCAGGAAGGCCGCTTTAAGAAGAGCGTCGTTGCGGTGCGCGACCAGCTTGGCCTGCCTATTCTGGCGCGGGACGAGCATTTGCGGCCGGAGACGACCATGCAGTCTCTGGCGTCGTTGAATCCTTCGTTTACCGGGCCTGGCGAAATGGGGTTCGATGCGGTGGTGCTGCAGCGTTATCCGCAAGTGGAGCGGGTGAACCACGTGCATCATGCCGGCAATTCGTCCGGCATCGTGGATGGCGCGGCCGGCGTGCTGATCGGCACGAAGGAGGCGGGCGAGGCTGCGGGATTAAAGCCGCGGGCGCGCATCAAGGGCATGGCGAGCATCGGCAGCGAGCCTTCCATCATGCTGACGGGTCCATCCTACGTGACCGAAAAGCTGCTGAAGCGGCTTGGCATGGAAGTGGACGACGTCGATCTTTATGAGCTGAACGAGGCTTTTGCGAGCGTTGTGCTGCGTTTCATGAAGGTGCTGGATATTCCGCACGACAAGATCAACGTGAATGGCGGCGCGATTGCGATGGGCCATCCGTTGGGCGCCACCGGCGCGATGATCCTGGGCACCGTGCTGGACGAACTGGAACGGACCGACAAGGAAACGGCGTTGGTGACCCTCTGTGTCGGTGCCGGTATGGGCACCGCCACGGTGATCGAGCGAATCTAGATGGGGTCTGGGGCCTAAGGCCCCAGCGGGGTCCAGGGGCAGAGCCCCTTGCCTTTTTATGAGGTGTTTCATGAATAATTTTTCGCTGACCGTCGACGAGTCCGGCGTTGCCTTGATTACGTTCGACGTGCCAGGCCGGTCAATGAACACGCTGACCATTGACGTCACACGCGAAATCGGCGAAATCGTTACGCGCTTGTCGAATGACACCGCCATCAAGGGCGCGGTGCTCACCAGTGGCAAGGCGAGCGGATTCTGCGCCGGCGCGGATCTTGGTGAATTGGGCGCGGGCGCGTTGGGCGTCGGCGGCGGCAACGACGAGGTGTCGTTGCGTGCCAGTTTCGATATCGCGTTCACGCTGAGCCGGTTGTTCCGCGGGCTGGAAACCTGCGGCAAGCCGGTGGCGGCGGCGGTGAATGGCCTGGCGTTGGGTGGCGGGCTGGAGCTTGTTCTGGCCTGTCATTACCGGGTGGTCGCCGACAATCCGAAAATCCAGCTCGGATTGCCGGAATCGAAAGTCGGGCTGTTGCCCGGTGCCGGCGGCACGCAGCGGTTGCCGCGGCTGATCGGTGCGTTGAAAGCGCTGCCGCTGCTGCTGGAAGGCAAATCCGTTTCGCCTCAGGAAGCACTGGCGCTCGGCTTTATTCATGAAGTGATGCCGCCGGAGAAGCTCGTGGATGCCGCCAGGAATTGGGTTCTGACCAAGGGCGACGCGGTGGCGCCGTGGGACAAGAAGGACTTCAAAATTCCCGGCGGCGGCCCTTATGCGCCGGCGACCAGCCAGGTTTTCATGATGGGCAATGCCATGCTCCGCCGCCAGAGTTTCGGCAATTACCCGGCGCAGCTCAATATCATGAAATGCGTCTATGAGGGCTTGCAGGTTCCGATCGACGCCGGGTTGCGCATCGAGGGCCGCTATTTCGTCAAGACCGCCGGCACGCCGCAGGCGCGCGGCATGATACGCTCGCTGTTTCTGTCCCTGGGTGAACTCGGCAAAGGGGCTGCGCGACCCGAGGGGTTTGCGAAGAGCGACGCGAAGAAGGTCGCGGTGCTCGGCGCCGGCATGATGGGCGCCGGCATTGCCTACGTGCAGGCGGCCGCCGGCATCGAAACGGTGTTGCTCGACACCACGCTGGAAGCGGCCGAGAAGGGCCGGGAGTATTCCCGCAAGCTCGTTGAAAAATCCGTCAAGCGCGGCAAGCTGACGCAGGACAAGGCCGATGCGCTGCTGGCACGCATCAAACCCAGCACCGACTATGCCGACATCGCCGGCGCCGACCTGGTGGTGGAAGCGGTGTTCGAGGATCGCGCGATCAAGGCCGAGGTCACCAAAAAGGCCGAAGCGGTAATTGGCGAAAATGCCGTGTTCGGCAGCAACACCTCCACCCTGCCGATCACCGGGCTCGCGGAAATCAGCCGGCGCCCGGCAAAATTCATCGGCATCCATTTCTTCTCGCCGGTCGATCGCATGGGGCTGGTGGAAATCATCGTCGGCGCCAAGACGGATCGTGAAACGATCGCCAAGGCGGTTGATTACGTACTAAAAATCAAGAAAACACCGATCGTCGTCAATGACAGTCGTGGGTTCTACACCAGCCGCTGCTTCGGCACCTTTGTGCAGGAAGGGCTCGAAATGCTGGTGGAAGGCATCGCCCCCGCCATTATCGACAATGTCGGCCGCGCCACCGGCATGCCGCGCGGCCCCCTCGAAATGAACGACGACGTCGCGCTGGACCTTTCCTACAAAGTGCGCATGCAGGCCAAAAAAGATCTCGGTGACGCCTATCAGGGCGGTCCCGTGGACGAGCTGATCGCCAAAATGGTCACCGAATTAAACCGCCTCGGCCGCAAAAACGGCAAGGGCTTCTACGATTACGCCGCGGACGGCACGAAAAAGCTCTGGCCCGGCCTCGCCGATCTCGCGCCGGTTAAAATTGCCGAAGCGGACCAAACCCTCATCGAGGAAATCCGCACCCGCCTGCTCTATCGCCAGGCAGTGGAAGCCGCCCGCTGCATGGCGGAAAATGTCGTCACAAACCCGCGCGAAGCGGATGTCGGCGCGATCCTCGGCTGGGGCTTCGCACCCTGGACCGGCGGACCCATCAGCCTCATCGACAGCGTCGGCCTGAAGCAATTCGTTGCAACATGCGACCAACTGGCACAACGCCACGGCCCCCGCTTCACCCCGCCGCAATCGCTGCGCGACATGGCCGCCAAAGGCGCGTCGTTCTATGGCGCACCGGTGGCTAAAGCCGCGTAGTCCGGGCGTTGCCTCCGGCGGCCAGGGGCTCTGCCCCTGGACCCCGCTGGGGCCTGAGGCCCCAGACCCCCATCTGTTTTCGTCAGGGAAAAAGGAGGGGCGCAACACAGATGTTGGTGCGGGCTTGGATGCGCCCCTCCTTTTCCCCTGACAAAGTAGCGGGGTCCAGGGCGTCACGCCCTGGTGGG
>DATJOH010000403.1:0-3483 GCA_035507235.1 Acetobacteraceae bacterium | reverse complement strand
ATATCGACGGATTGGTGCGCGAAACATATTTTTCCAGCTTGCGGCTTTCTGAAATGGTGCTTGGCGCGCTTGGGTTCGGTACGGAGGAGGCGCGGCGAACGGTGGCGCTATTCAAGGAACGCGATGAGAAGGCGCTGCTGGCAAGCCATGCCTATGCCAACGACGAACCGCGCCTTATTCAGGATAGCCGGCAACTCGCGGAAGAGTTGCAGGAAATACTGGAGGCCGACCGGCAGCCCGACGGCGCCGCGATGATCGGGGCGAACGAGCCGGCATGACGGACAGGTTCGATCTGGCGCGATTTGCAGCCGCGCAGGCGCCGTGTATCGACCGTGTGCGGGCAGAACTGCAACGCGGGCGGAAAGAAAGCCACTGGATGTGGTTTATCTTTCCACAGATCGCAGGGTTAGGCTCGAGCGACATGGCGCGACGCTTTGCCATTTCGGGGTTGCGAGAAGCACGGGCGTATGAAGCCGAGGCGACGCTCGGGACGCGGTTGCGCGAGCTTACGGGGATTGTGACGGCGTTGCGCGGGGACGATGCGGTTGCGGTGTTCGGCTCGGTGGATGCGCAGAAATTCAGATCGAGCATGACGCTGTTTGGCCGCGCCGTGCAGGCGACGCCGGTTTTTCGGGCTGCATTGGAGAAATATTTTGGCGGCGCGGAAGATGCGGCGACGCTCGCCATTTTGCGCCGGGCGGGAGAGGTAGAGGCCGAATGACGTCGGTTCTATTCGTCTGCATGGGGAATATCTGCCGCTCGCCATTGGCGGAGGGCGCGTTCCGGCGGGAGGCGGCGCGGCTTGGGCTCGCGGTGGAGATCGATTCCGCGGGGACGGGCGGCTGGCACGCGGGCGAGGCGCCCGATCCGAGGGCGCAGGCGGTGGCGCGGCGGAATGGCGTGGATATTACCGGGCAGCGGGCGCGGCAGGTGCGGACCCAGGATTTTTCTCGTTTCACACACATCGTTGCCATGGATGAAGATAATTTTGCAGCTTTGAAGCGGATGCAGCCGCGCGATTCGACGGCGGAAATCAGCCTGCTGCTGGATCATGTGCCAGGACGCGAGGGCGCGGCGGTGGCGGACCCCTATTACGGTGATGAAACACATTTTGCGGAGACCTGGGTGGAGGTTTCGGTCGGCGCGCGCGCGCTGGCGGAGCGGCTGGCGCCCGGCTTGTGAGCGGGCTCGCGGCCGCGGCGGCCGGGCTGCTCGGTGGCGTTGTGCGACGTCAGGCGAAGCTCGCCGGCGGGGATTTGTCGCAAGTTGTCCGCGTGACGTTCGAAGATGGGCGCGCGGTTGTCGTGAAGGGCGGACCGGCGCCGCGGACGGAAGCCGCAATGCTGCGTGCCATTTGGGCGAGTGGCGCACCGGCACCGGAGGTATTGGCGGTGAACGATGCCGTGCTGGTGCTCGAGGCGCTACCGGGCGATGGGCGATTGGCGGATGGATGGCCAAGCCTGGGGCGCGCGCTTAGGCAACTGCACGCTACCGGTGGTGACCGTTACGGATGGGCGAAGGACTACGCGTTCGGATCGGTCCTGATCGAAAACCGGTGGGCGGAGGACTGGCCACAGTTTTTCGCGGAACGACGGCTGCTACCGCACCTGCCGCACCTGCCAGCTTCATTGGCGCGGCGAGTTGAGGCCCTTGCCGCCGATCTTGCCAACCGGCTGCCGTTGCGGCCAATGCCATCCCTGCTGCATGGAGATTGCTGGGGCGGCAATGTGCTGGTTGCGGATGGGCGTGTGGCGGGGCTTATCGATCCGGCATGTTATTACGGGCATAACGAGGTTGATCTGGCCATGCTTGCCTTGTTTGATCAACCACCGCCGGAATTTTACAAAGCGTATGGCGTAGACGGTGCGGCAATCGCGGGGCGGCGGGCGATTTATCAGCTTTGGCCCGCGCTCGTGCATGTCCGGTTGTTTGGCGATCCGTATGTTTCGCTCGTGGAGCGGCTGCTAAACGTCGCGGGCGCCTAATAGCCAGTGTTCTTTTTTGAAAAAAAGAATCAAAAAATTTTTATCTGTTTGGGCAGCGCGGCTTTACCGGTTTGGGCTGGCGGCTGGCCGCCTGGAGCAAAGGTTTTTTGTTTCTTTTTTTCAAAAAAGAAATGCTTCCTTCCTGAACGCCACAACACCACGCCGGTTTATTACACATCCAGGTTAGCCACTTTCAGCGCATTGCCGACGATGAAATCGCGGCGGGGTTCGACGACGTCGCCCATCAGCGTCGAAAACACCTGGGCGGCGTCTTCGACGTCGCCGACGCGGACTTGCAGCAATGTCCGGGCCGCGGGATCGAGGGTGGTTTTCCAGAGCTGATCGGGGTTCATTTCGCCGAGGCCTTTGAAACGCTGAATGGCGAGGCCCCTGCGGCCTTGCTGCAGCAAGCGCTCGAAGAGCGTGGCCGGGCCTGCGACGTTGTGCTCGGCGCTATCCAGTTTCAGCGTTGCCGGCTTGTCGAATTTCCGTGCGAGCAGAGGGTGGCGCTCGGCGAGCCAGCGCGCTTCGGCGCTGCGCAGCGCCGCCGGGTCGAAATTGTGGCGTTCGGCAACGCCGCGCACGGTGCGGGCCAGATGCAGGCCAGAACCATCCGCATTGGCGACCCAGCCACGCTCGGCGGGCAGGCTCACTGCGTTCAGGCGCGCGGTGAAATCCTGGGCATGGCTTTGCGACACGCCGTAATCAGTGCCGAGCATGCCGGCGATCGCCGCCTGCTCCAGCAGCACGAGCGGAATTTGGCCGGCGAGGTCGCGCAAATGCGTGTGCACGTCGCGGAGAAACTGCGCTTCGGTGGCCAGCGCCGGGCCATCGAGGTGGGTGCCGTCGGCGTATGTGATCGCGGCGTTGTGCAGCGCCTTGTCGAGCAGATATTCGTCGAGCGCCGGATCGTTTTTCAAGTAGCGCTCGTCGTTGCCGCGCTTGGCGCGGTAGAGCGGCGGCTGGGCGATGAAGAGGTGGCCTCGCTCGATCAGTTCCGGCATCTGGCGGAAAAAGAAGGTGAGCAGCAGCGTGCGGATGTGCGAGCCGTCCACGTCCGCGTCCGTCATGATGACGATGCGGTGGTAGCGCAGCTTGGAAATATCGAAGCCGCCCTGCTCGGGCTCGCCACGGCCGATGCCAGTCCCAAGCGCGGTAATGAGAGTGCCGATTTCCGCGCTGCCGAGCATGCGATCGAAGCGTGCCCGCTCCACGTTCAGGATTTTGCCCTTTAGCGGCAGGATAGCCTGAGTTTTGCGATCGCGCCCGCCCTTGGCGGAGCCACCGGCGCTATCACCCTCGACGATGAATATTTCGGATTTTGCGGGATCGCGTTCAGAACAGTCCGCTAACTTGCCTGGCAGGGTGGAGACGTCGAGCACGCCCTTGCGGCGGGTAAGTTCACGGGCCTTGCGCGCGGCCTCGCGTGCGGCGGCGGCATCCATCACTTTCTGGATGATGCCCTTCGCCTCTTTCGGATGCGTCTCGAACCAGTGGC
>DATJOH010000402.1:0-10747 GCA_035507235.1 Acetobacteraceae bacterium | reverse complement strand
AAAGCAGCGCCTGTGGCCGCGCGTCTGGCAGATCGCGTGCCGGCTCGAGGAAATTCCGAAAATCGGCGATTTCGTCACCTACGAGATTGCCGACGAAAGCATCATCATCGTGCGCGCCGGCGAGAACGATGTGCGGGCATTCTATAATGCCTGCCAGCATCGCGGCCGCAAGCTCACCAACGGCTGCGGCCACGCGGAAAAATTATTCTGCCGCTATCACGGCTGGCGCTGGAATCTGGATGGATCGAACGACGCGGTGATCGATCGCGGCGATTGGGGCGACCGCTTGACCGACGCGGAACTGCGCCTCAAGAGCCCGAAAATCGATTTCTGGGGCGGCTGGGTGTTCATCAACATGGACCCGAATGCGGGGCCATTGCTGGAACATCTCGAACCGGTCGCTACCGTGTTCAAGAATTACGAATTCGAAAAGCTGCGCTATCGCTGGTACAAAACGGTGATCCTGCCGTGCAATTGGAAGGTGGCGCTGGAAGCCTTCGATGAAGGCTATCATGTGCAGACCACGCACCGCCAATTGCTGCCTTATTACGACGACATGACCGGCAGCGAGGAACATGGCCCGCACGGCACATTCTTCTCCACGCCGGACACGCGGCCGGTCGGCCTACCCTCGAAACGGCTTGATGTGCCGCTGCCGAATGACGGACGGCCGCAGGTAGCCGCGTATTTCGACATGATGGAGCGCGACCTCAAGGCCATCGTTTCCGAACGTGCGCACCGCGCGGCGCAGCGGCTGCTGACCGATGTGCCGCCTGGCACGTCGCACATGGACATCTTGATGCAGCTCGGCCGCTTCACCGCGGAGGCCGCGATCAGCGAAGGCGCCGGCTTTCCCACCCTCACCTACGAGGAAATCGTCCGCGCCGGCCAGGACTGGCACGTTTTCCCCAACCATATTTTCCTGCCAGCGCCGGACGCGATTCTCGCCTACCGTGCACGTCCGTACAAGGATGATCCGGACCGCTGCATTTTCGACATCTGGTCCCTGGTGCGCTATGCCGAAAACCAGGTGCCGCCGCTGCAACGTGAGTTCTACGAAAACTGGCAGGATTCCGACGGCTGGGGCCTGATCCTGGAGCAGGATTTCCGCAACCTCGCCGACATCCAGCAAGGCATGAAATCACGCGGCTTTGCCGGCGCCCGCCCCAGCCCGGTGCAAGAGCGCGCCATCAGCAATTTCCACCGAACCCTGCGTCAGTATGTTCTGGGGTGAAAGGAAGTATTTCTTTTTTGAAAAAAAGAAACAAAAAACTTTTATCCGTTTCGGGCAGCATCCGTATTCGCCGATTTGGACCGGCTGTTGGACGCAACTGATAAAAGTCTTTTGCTTCTTTTCTTCAGAAAAGAAGTCCTTTTCTACCTGTTCTCCTTTATGCCCTACCTGGTCAGTTACAAAAGAACTCGTCTTCTACTCGGCCCGATCCGACCCCAGCCGCCCGGAAGCGCGCCGGCAAATCGCCACCGCCGCCGCCGTCACCTCCTCGAGATTAGCCATCAGCCGATCCTGCGGCGCGCCTATCGCAACAGCCGCGACAATCCGGCCATTGGCATCGAACACCGGCGCCGCCACGGTTGCCGTATCCTGCAATAATTGCGAAACACTCACCCAGTAGCCCTGCTCGCGCGCCTGCCGCAATTCCCGCCGTATCACGTGCGGATCGGTTTCCGTGCCTGGCGTGTAGGACTTGAAGCGCGTGGTCTGCAGGTAGGTTTCAAGCCAATCCGCCGGCGCGTGCGCCATCATCAGCCGTCCCGCCGCGGAGGCATAGAACGGCCCGCTCACCCCCACGCGCATCGCATAAAGCACGGGCCGCGGACTCTGTATGGCATCGATATAAACAGCCCGCCCGATGCTCCAGTCCGGCACCGCCAGACCCACCGATTCCTGTGTCTGTTCCCACAATTCCCGCAAATAGGTCGCCATCAGCCGTGGCAGTGACCACGCGGAGGTGATGCGCCCCGCCAGCCGGAATGCCCCCGGTCCAAGGCGATAAAGCGGCCCATCCACGATCAGAAAATCGTCCTGCACCAGCGGCCGCAGTGAGTTGAGCAAGGTGCTTTTCGGCGTATCGAGCTGCGCGCTGAGTTCCGAAAGCGTCAGCCCCGCCGGATGCGCGGACAGGCGTTCGCACAGCCGGATCACCCGCGTCATGGCGCGCGGCCCACCGCCGTCCCGCGGAAAGCCGTCAGGCTCCTCGGCCGCCGGGGCCTGCGATTCCCCGTTGGCGGCAAGCATCTCGGTCCGCGGCATCTTGATTCCTCTGGCGGTGCGCGCCCCGCTATCTTGCGGCACGAGAGCCTCGCCGCCTATTCATTTTGTGCCAAGCGGGCCGCCAGGTGGCGCAGATGCTGCTCCGGATGCCCCAGCAGCTGCTGCAGCAACAACATGCGCTTGTAGTGATGGCCGATGACGTATTCCGCGGTCACGCCGATCCCGCCATGCAGCTGTATCGCCTGGCCGCACACGAAATCGCCGCTT
Source organism: Acetobacteraceae bacterium (assembly GCA_035507235.1). GTDB lineage: Bacteria > Pseudomonadota > Alphaproteobacteria > Acetobacterales > Acetobacteraceae > CAJCIS01. Next base: position 8,247 of record DATJOH010000402.1, on the reverse strand, counting down.
CGCCCCACCTGCACCTTCGCCGCCGCCGCCGCCTCGTCACGGCGGTCGGCATCTTCATCGTCGATATGTGCCAGCGCGCGCAGCATGGCGGCGCGTGCCTGCTCCACCGCCACATACATGTCCGCCGCGCGATGTTGCAGCACCTGGAATGAGCCGATGGCAACGCCGAACTGGCGCCGCGTGCGCAAATAGTCCCGCGTCGTCCACAGCGCCTGGTCCATCACGCCCACGGCCTCGGCGCACAGCACCGCGATCGCGCGCGCGTGCGCCGTCCGCAGGCCAGGCAGTGCCCCCCCCACGTCGCCGATCACGTCCGCTGCCGTCACAAGCGCATCCTGTAATAACACGTCGGCGGCACGCTGCCCGTCCGTGGTTCGGAATTCGCGTTGCACCAGCCCGGCATGTGCCGCAGGCAGAAGAAACAGCGTCATGCCGTGCGTATCATCCGGCTCTCCGGCGGTACGCGCCGAAATCAGCAAGCGGTCGGCCAGCGGCGCGGCAATCACCGCATTCTTGCAACCATGCAGGCGCCATCCGCCATCCGTCTGTTCCGCGCGCGTGGCAACGAAACCGACCTCACCGCCAGCCTCCTGTTCGGCATGCGCCAACACAACCATGCTTTCGCCCGCCAGCATGGCGGGCAACAATTCCGCACGCTGAGCGTCCGTGCCGCACCAATTCAGGGCCTCCGCGGCCAGCACGCCGCAGGCCAGGAACGGCTCCAGCACCAAGGCCCGTCCGAGCTCTTCCGCAATGATCGCCGCCTCGATCGTAGAGCCGCCCATGCCGCCCACCTCTTCGGGAAAGGCGGCCGCGAGCCAGCCCAATTCGGCCATCGTCGCCCAGTGGGCGCGCGAGACGCCTTCCGCCGAGCGCTCGATCGCCTGGCGCTGCTGGAAATTATAGTTTTTCTGCACCCAGCGGCGGACCGAGTCCTGAAGCTGAGTCTGTTCCTCATTCAGCGTGAACCGCATGCGACGCTAAAGTCCCAGTATCTGCTTGGCGATAATGTTGCGCTGGATTTCGTTCGAGCCGCCATAGATGGTGGCGGCGCGGCGGTAATAGAGTTCGCCGACAGCCCCGGGCGCATAGGCCGGACCCGGCGGATAGGCGTTCGTCCGCTCCGCCCATGGCTCGGGGTAGAACGCCGTCGCGTAGGCCCCCAGCGCCTCGGCGGTCATTTCCAGCAGAAGCTGCTGCAATTCGGAACCGCGAATCTTCAGCACCGAGCCGATCGGCCGCGCCGACGCTGTGTCGCCGCTTTCGTAAAGCGCGCTCAGCGTCAGGAACTCAAGCGACTCCAGCGCCACTTTCGCCTCGGCCATGCGCGCCGCAAAGCGCGGATCGGCAATCAGCGGCGCGCCATGTCGCTTCTCAGCAATGGCGATATCCCGCAAGCGCGCGAAATAGCGCTTGTTGCGCGGCACCTCGGCGGAAAAGGCGCGTTCATTCTCCAGCAGGAATTTCGCGTAGCTCCAGCCCTTGCCTTCCTCGCCGACCCGATTTTCCACCGGCACGCGCACATTGTCGAAATAGATCTCGTTCAACGAATGCCCGTCATCGAGCGAAATGATGGGGCGGATGGTGACCCCGGGTGCCATGGCGTCGATCAGAAAGAACGAAATGCCCTTCTGCGGCTTCGCGTCCGGGTCGGTGCGCGCGAGAAAAAACACCTGGTCGGCCAGGTTAGCCTCGGACGACCAGGTCTTCTGCCCGTTCACGATATAATGGTCACCCTCCCGCACCGCGCGCGTCTTCAGCGATACCAGATCGGACCCCGCATTCGGCTCGGAAAACCCCTGGCCCCAGAACTCGGCACCGGAGCGGATGCCCGGCAAGTAACGATCCTTCTGCGCCTGGCTGCCGAACGTATAGATCACCGGCCCCACCAGGAATGGCCCTTGCGTCGAAAGCACCGGCGCGCCGGCCAGAAAACATTCTTCCTCAAAAATATGCCGCTGCAGCGGCGTAAATCCCGGCCCGCCATATTCCACCGGCCAATGCGGCACCGACCAGCCCCGCTCATGCAGCACGCTCGTCCAGAATTGCGTGTCAGCCTTCAGCGGATGGTACCCTAGCTTCACCCGCGCCGCGAGTTCGGCCGGCAAATGCGCCTTCAGGAAGGCCCGAACCTCGGCGCGGAACGCCTCGTCCGCGGGGTCCCGTGAAAAATCCATCGCGCTCCGCCGCTCCAACCCTCGATGTGATGACCGCAAATCCTACCGCGCTGCCATGCCGGCAGGAACGCGGACCGTCCCCTCTGGCGCCCAGGTATCACATCCGTGAGCGGGGTCAAAATTTTCTGAACGCCGTTCGAAAAACTGCTGGACAAGCGTTCGCGACGGCGCTACCAAACTCGCGAGGGGATAAATGTCCCACGTCCAGGGGGAGAACCGAGAATGAGTTCGCTCGACGCAAAAACCATCAAGTCAGCGGAACGCGTCCTGCACGTGCTGGAGTATTTCGACAGCAAGCGCACCAAGGCGACGGTCATGGAAATCTCTCGTCAGCTTGGTTATCCGCAATCCAGCACATCGGAATTGCTGCGCTGCCTGGTCAAAATGGGCTATCTCAACTACGATCGCTATCGTCGCACGTACGAGCCGACCGCCAGGGTGCCCCTGCTCGGCGCCTGGGTGCAGCCGGGCCTGTTCCGCCACGGCCACCTGCTGCCGATGCTCGATGAAATCAGCCGCGCCACCGGCGAAACCGTTACGCTTTCCAGCCTCATCGGCCTGGAAGTGCACTATATCCACGTCGTGCCGCCGCGCGACGGCACCACGCCCATGGCGGCACAAGGCGCCACACGCAAACTCCTCAATTCTTCCACCGGCCGGCTCTACCTCTCCGGATATCCCGAAACGCGCGTGCGTGAACTGGTGCACCGGCTGAATGCCGAGGAGCCGAACCCGGAACGGCGCGTCCGTCTGCCAAACCTGGAAGTGGAGCTGAAACGCATCCGCCAGCAAGGCTACTCGGCGGAATATGGCGAATTCGACACCGGCTTCGGCGCCATGAACGCGCTGTTGGCGTGCCGCAACGGCCAAACCCTTGCCGTCGGCGTCGCCGGCACGGCGCGCTCGGTGCAGGCCAACGCGGAGGAATATCTGGCGGTGATCCGCTCGGCCATGAAACAAATGACCCGCCCGCCGGTGCGCGAAGAAATGCATGTGCCCGTGCCGACGCCCAAACCCGCGGTGTTCGAGCAACGGATGTACGCGACGGCGTAAAAGCGTGGGGAAGATTCTTCTTTTTCTGAAGAAAAAGAAGCAAAAAGACTTTTGCTCGTTGGCCATCGCCGCAGGCAGCCGAGAGGCTACAAGCCAATAGTTAAAAGTTTTTTGCTTCTTTTTTTCAAAAAAGAAGGTTCTTTCTTTTACGCTGCCTGCGCAGACCGACACAAATCCGGCACGCCCTTCGTGCTGATACGATAAAGCAATCTGCGCTTCGCTGGCTCGTCCGAGTATTCGATCGGCGTCGCCGAGTGCAGCGTCTGGTAATTATCCCAAAGAAATATATCGCCCTTCATCACCTTGTAGCGTGACACAAACCGCGATTGCGTGATGTGCGCACGCAATTTGGCAATCAGCGCAAGCCCTTCGTCGCGTTCCAAACCCTCCGCGCCGAACGCGGTGCCGGAGGTGAAAATCGCCTTCCGCCCCGTCACCGGATGGCGCACGATCAGCGGGTGCTTGCTGATGCCATGTCGCGCCGTTTCTTCGGGGAAAAACGGAATCTTCTCACCCGGCAATTCCGGCGACCCACCCAGGCAGTGCAAGCCTACCAATCCATCGATCCGCTGCTTCATCGTCTCGGATAGCGCGTCGTACGCCATGGCCGTACTGGCAAGCATCGTATCGCCGCCGGTCTCCGGCGATTCCACGCCATACAGCATCGTCACCGCGGCAGGCACCGATTCATAGGTGCTATCGGAATGCCAGTGCATCGCGCCATCCCGATATCGTTCCGGCGTGCTGGCTGAATTGGCGATGCGGATCATTTCCGGGAAATCGTCGCGCGTGTGGCCTTTTAGCGCAAAGTTCAGCGGCTTACCCCAGAAATAGCCGAATTTGACATACGCCGCATTGGTCAAATGCTGGCCTGTTATTGCCAATATCTGGTGTTCATGCAGCAGGCCAATCAGCGCGCGCATCGTCGCATCGCTCATATCGCTCGAAAGGTCGATGCCGCCGACGGAAACGCCAAACGGTCCAGGAAGAGGTATAACCCGCATGCTGGCATCCTACGCGCCTCCCCCTTGCTCATCCAGTCGCGCCACCACGCGCATGTGATATGTCGGCCCTCCCGCGACGCGCGGCCTTCCGTTCGCGCACAGGCTGAACCAGCCTGTGGCGACATCTCAGCGGGAGGCCAATTTAATGCGGCGGCACGACATCACGATCGACGTTTCCGAAGCCGTCGGACTGGGGCGCCCGCAACATGTAACCGGCACCGCCTATCTGCCTGATCGCCTCGCCCCCTTCCGTCCGATCATTCTCTTCGCCTCACCCGGCGGCGGCTATTCACGATTTTATTTCGACATGCATTTCCCTGGGCACACAGGCTACAGCGAAGCGGAATACCACACAGGTCGCGGCCTGATCTTCGTCACCATGGACCATCTGGGCGTAGGCGACAGCAGCATCGATCTCACGGACGATCTGCGCGTCGAACACATGGCCGACGCCAACCACGCCTTCATGCGCACCATCGTGCAGCAACTGGGTGAAGGCATCCTCGCCGCGGATTTCCCCGCGATCGTCGATCCCTTCATTCTCGGCATGGGCCAATCCATGGGCGCCGGTGTCACCATGGTCATGCAGGGCCGCCACGGCTGCTTCCATGCCATAGCGCCGCTTGGCATCAGCGCATACCACACCTGCCTGCCGCAACCCTCGCCGGAACAGTTCAAAGCCGCGCGCGACGCTTTTTCGTTTTCCCGCCTGACGCCGCTTGACCAATTGCAGATCGCCGCAACCAGCCAGCACGTGCCCGATTTCCGCTATCCGTTCCACTGGGAGGACGAGCCGCGGGAAATCCAGGATCAGGACATGGAAGGCGGCTATCCGCTGCGGCGGACATCGCCGAAATTCGGCAGCATGACGGTGCCGCGCTGCGCCGTCGCCATGATGTCGCCCGGCTATTTCACCCCGGAAGTCTCTCGCATAACCTGCCCGGTTCTCATGGGATACGGCGAGCGCGACACCAGCGCCGACATGCGCCGCGAGGCCACGGCTTTCTTCAACAGCAACGATGTCTCGGTATTCATCGTGCCCCGCATGGCGCACATGCATAATTTCGCCGGCACGCGCCAGGTGCTGTGGCAGCGCATCGCGGATTGGGCGGAGATGCAGTCAAAAGCCCGCACCTGATTCTGGAGACGTTTGATAATAATCAAGAAGACTCTTCTTTTCTGAAGAAAAGAAGCAAAAGACTTTTATCAGTTGCGTCCAACAGCCAGTCCAAACCGGTGGATTCGAATGCAAGCCGCAACGGACAAAAGTTTTTTGCTTCTTTTTTTCAAAAAAGAAGACCTTCCTTCCTATGCGTTCGCCCCCAGGTTCAAGGGCTGAAACCGCCGCGCCGCAAACCGCCACCGCGACCCTGCGCGCACCAGGCGATCATGATAGAATCCGAACGTATCGAAGCTGCTGCTGCCGTCGGCAGCCTTGCCCATTTCGTGTATGGTCGTCCGGCCCGTGGCACTATCGCCGGCGACGTCGATCACCACCGAATGGGTTAATTGCACGAACATCGCCAGGTTCACGATCATGCCCTGAATCCCTGGGGCAATGGCGGCGCCCGCCAGTTCCAGGTTGAACGGCGCATCGACCCGCCACACCGCGTCCGGCGCGAACAGTGCCGCCAGCGCTGCGAAATCACGCGCGTTGAGGGCGTCGCTATAGCGTTCGATTGTGTCGCGTATCGCCAGCCGATCCTGTGTGTCGCTCATGGTTTTATCTCGTCACAGCATCATCTGTCCGCCATCCACGTTCAGCGTCTGTCCGGTGACGTAGCGGCTGTCATCGCTCGCCAGGAAAACCGCGACCGGGCCGATATCGGCTTCCGGGTCGCCGAAGCGTCCCAGCGAGATTTCCTTCTTGTACATCTCCGCCTGCTCCGCATGTTCCGCCAGGTATTTGATGGCGATCGGGCTCAGCGCCGCCGGACAAATGACATTCACCCGAATATTATATTTGCCCCACTCCCGCGCCGCCACGCGCGACAGACCACGAATACCTTCCTTTGTCGCCGCGTAAATACCAAAACCATTGCCGCCATGTATGCCTTCGCGCGAGCCCAGGTTGATGATGGATCCCCCTTGCGCCTTCAGGTGCGGGAACGCCGCCTGCATATGCTGCAACGTCCCGAACAACCCCGATTCGATCGTCAACCGGATCGTCGCATCGTCCATCTCCTCGAACGGCACGCCGGGCGAGGAGCTTTGCGCATTGTTCACCAATATGTCGAGCCGGCCGAATTGTGCCGCCGCGGCCGCAACGGCGCGTGCCGCGTCCTCGCGCAACCGCGCGTCGCCGGCGCAGATGGCAACCTTGGCGCCGCGCTCTCGCAAGCTTGTCGCAGCGCCTTCCAGTTTGGCGCCGTCGCGTCCGGTTATCACCAGCGCCGCGCCTTCCGCGGCGAAGGCAGATGCGATGCCCAAACCCACGCCCTGTCCGGCGCCGGTAATCAGCGCCACCTTCCCCGTCAGCCTTGCCACATGCTGCTCCCCGCCGAAGGCGCGCTCATGCGCCGATGAATGCGTGCACCCGCCTGGAATCGCAATGTTCTGCCATGCGCGGGGCCACGCCGATCCACGAATACGGGCGCTCGGCCCATGCAGGGCAACAAGGCCTAACCAATATCACAGGGACGTTGGGAATGCCGGGAGCGCGCCGCATCTTCGGTCAGACAATTGCGATTCGATTCGATCGCGGCCGATGCGGCCCGCGCCCTACCCCTCGGAGAAAAAATAGCTGATTGGCCGCTGAAGGCATCGCGCGAGTTCACATAATTGTGTGGCGCTCGCCCTTGTCTTGCCGCCCGCCAGCCGCATCAGCTCCCCGGGGCGCATTGCACACCGCCGCGCGAGCACGGTCAGCGTCATCGCATTCTCGATCCGCGCCTCGCGTATCCTGTCACCGACAAGCGCCTCAACCCGACGCACCTGCGCCACTCGCTCGTCGTCCGAGACCTCGATCAACCACCACGGGACTGCGGACTCGCGCATGCGCCACACATTCGCTGGAGATCAGCGGCAAATCTACGATCCACTCTGGACAATGGTCAAGAAAAGTGGAAGCGTTCGCAACGAATTCAGGATGAAACCGGGCCCTGGCGGCGCGAACGTATCTGCGCTCCCGGCGCGTTAAACTTAATCGCGCATGCGCCAGAAAAGGAATCGCTCATGGGCTCGCGCTTCCTGCCACCCACCTATCATCCCACCGGCGATCGTGCCTTCGACGCGCTGCTGTTTGACGCAGACCGGGCATCGGAGGAAGGCAACCGCAACGGCGTATTGAACGCTATCGATGCAATCTGGGGTTGGCTCGATGGCCGCGCTATTGCGCCGACCTTGCCGGCCCGCCGCGAGGCCTATTTGTTTGACTCGCCGCCCGGCAGGCGTCGCATCCGCGGTTTGCCGCAGGTTGCAGTCGCCGCGGCACGTCATGACGCACAAGGTCACCATGCCAGCGCCGCGATGGCGAGCTTGTTTCCCGTTGCGCCGGCTAAGACGGCGGACGCACGTCCTTGTTACGAACTGGATATTGAATTACCTTCGCCGGTCGCAGCAGACGAAACGATTCGCACGCCCTGGACGAGTTTCGTCGAAACCGCGAAAATCTCCGCAGCCCTCGCGCAGAAAACAAACGCGACAATGGCCGAAATTGCCCTGCTCATGCGCCAGGCCGCGGATCATCTGGTGGCGGCGCAGCGCACGATGGCGGATTTGCACGCGATGCAACCCGCCCCCGCATAAAACAAGTCATTCGCTACCCCCGATCTGCCGGCGTAACGTCAGCCAGCCCGCCCACGCGCCAGCCTGTCTTGAAGGCACCGGCGAAATCCGCCACAGGCGCCGACGATGTTGCGCGCCGAGTTGCTGTCCTTCGCCGTCGCCGCCATGGCCATCCTGTGCGGGTCGGTGCCGTTCGGCCTGCTGCTCACCCGCGCGGCCGGCCTCGGCGACATCCGCGCTATCGGTTCGGGCAACATCGGCGCCACCAATGTCCTGCGCACCGGCCG
>DATJOH010000401.1:0-7195 GCA_035507235.1 Acetobacteraceae bacterium | reverse complement strand
ATAGGAAGGAAGATTCTTCTTTTTCTGAAGAAAAAGAAGCAAAAAGACTTTTGTCTGTCGGCCCCTTGGCTGTGGGCGGACGTGCGCCACGGAACCTAAGAGCAAAAGTTTTTTGCTTCTTTTTTTCAAAAAAGAAGAATCTTCCTTGACCCGCCGAAAATTCGCCCTGGGCGGTGCAGCCCTGGCCGCCGGCGCGGTTGTGCTATCCCGCCCCTACGACCACGGCACCGGCGGCCACGACGCCTATTTCAACGGCCTGTCGGCAGCGCTGCGCGAAGCGGGCATCGCCTGCCCCACGCTGGTGATCGATCGCGCGCGCCTGAACACCAACATTGCAGCGGTGAAGGGCGTCATCGGGCCTTCGGGGCATGCGACGCGGGTGGTGGCGAAATCGCTGCCATCCTTCAAGCTGCTGGATGCCGTAATGACGGGCGTGGGAACGGATCGCGCCATGGTGTTCAACGGGGCGACCCTGGAACAGGTCGGCGCCGCGCGGCAGGACGCGGATCTGTTGCTGGGAAAGCCCTTGCCCGCGCTGGAGGTTTCCGCGTTCGTCCAGCGCCATGCGACGGATGCGCATCCGGCGGCGCGGCCGCAATTCCTGGTGGATAGCGCGCTGCGCCTGCGGCAAATCACCGACATCGCCCGCGCCCATGGCACGAAAATACGTATAAATTTCGAAATCGACGTCGGCCTGCATCGCGGCGGATTCGCAACCGATGCCGATCTGGCGGAAGCAGTGGATCTGGCGGCAGCCGAGACGCTGATCGAGCCCTGCGGCCTGATGGGCTATGATCCGCACGTCGTGAAAGTGCCGATGCGCGATCGCGCCCTGGCGGAAGTGCATCGGCGCTACGCCGCGTGCCGGCAGATCCTGCATGAGAAATTGCAGGCCGATCCACGAACCATGACATACAACACGGCCGGCAGCCCGACGTATCATCTGCACCTCGATGACCCGAACGCGAACGAACTGGCGCTGGGATCGGGCTTCGTGAAACCGGGCGATTTCGATCTGCCGACGCTCTCGGCGCATGTCCCCGCCGCCTTCATTGCGACACCGGTGATCAAGGCGGCGGGCGAAACGCGCATACCGGGGCTGGAATTCGCGGCGCCCCTGATGAATTTCTGGAACCGCAACATGGCCCGCACCTGGTTCATTTATGGCGGGCATTGGCTGGCCAAGCCGGTGTCGCCGCGAGGACTCGCCTACAACGCGATTTTCGGCCGATCCAGCAACCAGGAGATGCTGAACGGCTCGATGAGTGTGCGGCTGGCGCAGGACGATTACGTCTTCCTGCGCCCGGACCAGAGCGAGGCGGTGTTTCTGCAGTTCGGCGATCTGGCGGTCTTCGACGGCGGCAAAATCACCGAGCGTTGGCCGACCTTCCCGGTGTCGGCTTAGCAGCACGCCCCTTCACTCGCGCAAAAGCCGCCTGCGGGACAACGTCAGCGCAAACTCACAGACTTATCCACAGGAACAAAAAGGGAATACATTAATACGCTCAGGTAAATTTTGCGCCCCAGGCGGGTGGGTGGCTAAGGCATTGATAACGCACAAAAAGCGTTCCGTGCCACGCCGCTCTCCCATGCCAAAATGCTTTACGCCCAGATTTCCCCATGTTATCCCAAGCTCACCCAAGCGGTGGGCCCGATTCCGGCTCGTCCACAGGCGCGGGCGGAGGGGACACGGCGCGGTTCATGGGGTTCATGGGCACCCACGAAAACCGAGTGGATACAAAGGGACGGGTCTCCATCCCGGCCGGCTTTCGCGCGGTGCTGCGCGACAGCGCGGGCGAAGGGCCGGTGAAGCTCGTCCTGCGGCCGTCCCATCGCTTCCCATGCGTCGAAGGCTGGCCGCTGCGCGAATTCGAAAAACTGACGCCCCAGGTCGATGACCTGCCGATGTTCGGCGAGGACTTCGACAACCTCTCCACCGCGCTTTTTGCCGACGCGCACACTGTCGAATCGGACCGCGAGGGCCGCATTGTGCTGCCCGAGCGGCTGGCCCGTCACGCGGGCATTACGGAAGCGGTTTCTTTTATGGGGCAGGGCAAGATTTTCGCGATCTGGGAACCTGGGGCCGCCAATCGTCGCAAGCTGGAAGCCGCGGCAGCGATGGAAAAGCGCAACCTGGCACTCGGCGGCAGGGTGCCGGCATGACCTCGCCTGAATCCGAAACGACTTCATTTTCGCATGCGCCAGTTTCGCATACGCCGGTCATGCTGGCGGAAATGCTGGCGACACTCGCCCCGCGCGATGGCGAGACCTATCTTGACGGCACATTCGGCGGCGGCGGCTATGCCGAGGCCATCCTGTCGGCGACCGCCTGCACGCTGTGGGCCATCGACCGCGATCCCGCGGCCATCGCGCGCGGTGCCGCGCTGGCCGCCCGCTTCCCCGGCCGGCTTCACCTCATCGAAGGCGGCTTCGGCGACATGTTGAACCTGCTCGCCGCGCGCGGCGTCACGTCACTCGACGGCATCGTGCTCGATCTCGGCGTCTCCAGCTTCCAGCTCGACGATCCCGAGCGCGGCTTCTCGTTCCGCATGGACGGACCGCTGGATATGCGCATGGCGCGGCAGGGCGCCACGGCCGCCGACCTGGTGAACCACGTCTCCGAAGGCGAACTGGCCGACATCCTGTTCCATCTCGGCGAGGAACGGCATGCACGGCGCATCGCGCGGGCGATCGTGGCGGCGCGCGCGACAACGCCGATCGAAACGACCGGCCGGCTCGCCAGCATCATTCGCGGCGTGGTGCCGCGCGCCAAGGACGGCATCGATCCCGCCACCCGCAGCTTTCAGGCGCTGCGCCTGCGGGTGAATGACGAACTTGGCGAAATCGAGCGCGCCCTGGCCGCGGCGACCAACATGCTCGCGCCGGGGGGACGCCTGGTGGTGGTCTCGTTCCACTCGCTGGAAGACCGGATCGTAAAGCGCTTCTTCGCGGAGGCCGCCGGCCGCGCGCCCTCCCCGTCCCGGCACGACCCGCGCGGCTTGACGGCACGGTCCGAAACGCGGTTCCGGCTGCTGACGGCACGGGCCGCGCGTCCAGGCGGCGCTGAAATCGCCCGCAATTCGCGGGCCCGCAGTGCGCGCCTGCGCGCCCTGCAGCGTCTTCCCGACCCACTCGCGCCAGCGGCGGAGGCCGCCTTATGATTCGCCCCTTCACCTTCCTCTGCCTGGCCGCGGCCTGCGGCTCCGGCCTGTTCCTCTATACTGAGAAGCATCGCGCCGAGCTGCTGGACCGGCAGATCGCCCGCACCATCCACCAGACCGAGGCGGCGCGGCAGACAACCAGCCTGCTGCAGGCGGAATGGGGGTTGCTCAACAACCCGGACCGGCTGCGGCCCATGGCGGAGAAATATCTGAATCTGGTCCCGGTGCAGCCCTCGCAATGGGTGCAGCTTTCCGACCTGGGTGATCACCTGCCGCCGCCGGTCGCGCCAAACCAGACAGGCGGCACCGACGACGGCGCGATCGCCAGCGCGACGCCGTCGCCGGATAGCGCGGCCACGCCCACAAATCCGGTGCCGTCACCGGCAAATCCCGGCGTGGATGAAACGCCGCCGCCAACCGCGAAGCCGGTGCTGGTGGCGCACGCGACAGTGCCGCACGCGAACACCCGGGAAGTCGCGCATTTGGCGCCGCACCATCCGGTCACCGTCGCGGAACGCGAGGAGCCGCTGCATAGCCACGCCCTGATGCGCGGCGCACCGCTGCCGCTGGCAACGCCCCAGCCCGGCGGCGCGCGCGTGCTCTCCGCCATGGCCCGGCCAATGCGCGTCGCACGGCCCATGGTGGTGACCGCCATCCCGAGCGCCCTCGGCGTGCGCACCTCCGTGCCGGCGCCGGTGCCGTTGGGGACGGAGTGATGGGTATGGGTAAGAAGGCCAGGGGGCTTTGCCCCCTGGACCCCCACTGGGGCGTGACGCCCCAGACCCCCATCTGTTTTCGTCAGGGGAAAGGGAGGGGCGCTGCACGGCTGCTCCCACATCCGAGTTGCGCCCCTCCCTTTCCCCTGACAAAGAGTTGGGGTCTGGGGCCTAAGGCCCCAGCGGGGTCCAGGGGCAGAGCCCCTGGCCTTCCTATCCCATGACCACCCCTCCGTCCCCCGACGCGACACCAGCGCGCCTGCGCGGCGTGCCGGATGGCGGCGCCATGCCGCGCATGGAGACGGTGCGGATTACCGCGCCGGATTTGCAGCGGCGGGCGGCGTTGGAGCGCACGCGGCAGCGGCTGGTCTTCACCGCCGGCGGATTTTCGCTGCTATTCGGCGCCGTGGCGGCGAAGCTCACCTGGGCGACGGTGTTGTTTCCGATGCCCCCGCCGGCCATTGTTTCGCGCCCGGAAGTGCCGCCGGATCCGGGGCCAATGCGGCCGGATGCCTCGCCGGCGCTCGCGACGGTGAAGAAGCCGCGCGCCACCATCATCGACCGCAACGGCGAGATCCTGGCGATTTCACTGCCGACCGCGGCCTTGTTCGCCGATCCGAAGGAGATGATCGATCCCGCGGATGCGGCGCACAAGCTGAAGCAGGTGCTGCCGCGGCTGAATGAGGCGGAGGCCAGGGCACGGCTGGAAGCCGCGAAATCCTTTGTCTATCTGGAACGGCAGATTACGCCCGCGGAAGAGCTTGCCATCAATTCGCTCGGCATCCCCGGCGTTTATTTCCAGCCTGGCGAAAAGCGGCGCTATCCGCTGGGGCGCGTGGCGGCGCAGGTGCTGGGTGGCGTGGATATCGACAGCCACGGCGTTGCCGGCGTGGAAAAAGCGTTCGACGCACGGCTGGAAGATAGCAGCGAGCCGCTGCAGCTTTCGATTGACGTGCGCGTGCAGAGCGTCATGCGCGACGAACTCGATAAATCGATGACCGAGTTTCAGGCCATCGGCGCCTGCGGCATCGTCATGGATGTACGCACCGGCGAAGTGCTCGCCATGGTCAGCCTGCCGGATTATGACGCCAATGATTTTGGCGACACGCCGCCGGACGACCGGTTCAATCGTGCCGTAACAGGCATGTTCGAGCCGGGCAGCACGTTCAAGCTGCAAACCGCCGCCATGGCGCTGGATTTCGGCAGCGCGCATATCTGGGACGAATTCGACGCAGCGCATAATATACATATCGGCCGGTTTACGATTACCGATTTCAAAGGCAAGCACCGGATGCTGTACTTGCCGGAGGTGCTGGCCTATTCGTCCAATCTCGGGGCCGCGCATATCGCGCTCGGTGTCGGGGCGGAACGGCAGCGCCTGTGGCTCAGGGCCATGGGCATGTTCAGCCGGATCGGCATTCAATTACCCGAGGCCGGGCTGCCGATCATTCCGCCAGCGCGAAATTGGGGCGAATCCACAGTCATGACCGTGGGATTTGGCCACGGCATCGCCGTCAGCCCGTTGCACGTCGTGCGCGGCACAGCGGCCGTGGCCAATGGCGGCATCGTGCTGCAGCCGACGATATTGGAGCATGATCCGGCCGACGGCCCGGTGCAGGGGCGCCGCATCATGAACGTCAACACCTCCGATACGATCCGCAAACTGATGCGCCTGGTGGTGACGGCCGGCTACGGCAAGCCGGCGGACGTGCCTGGCTATTTCGTCGGCGGCAAAACCGGCACGGCGGAAAAAGTCGGGGCGCACGGCTACAAGAAGCACTCCAACGTCAGTGCTTTCATCAGCGTGTTTCCGATGGATGCGCCGCGCTACGCGGTCTATTTCATGTTGGACGAACCGAAAGGCAATAAGGAGACGGGTGGCTATTCCACCGCCGGCGTGGTGAGCGCGCCGGGCGCCGGCCGCGTCATTGCGCGCATCGCGCCGATGCTCGGCCTGTTTCCCCGCATCAAGGACGAAGCGGAGATTCAGGCATCCCTGGATATTCCGCTGGAACCGGCGCGCGGCAGCGGCGAACCCACAGGCAACAATCCGGTACTGCAATTGCCAGCGCCGCCGCCGGCTGCGGCCGCGGCGACCGTTTCGCTGCCACCGACACCGCCACGCCGCGATCTGCTGGCGCTGCGGCATGAGGCCGCATACCACGTGCGGCGTCGCCTGCATGCAACTGACTGACATGATGCAGCGCGCACACATGCCGGCAATGACGCTGCCGCCCGTGCCGATCACCGGGCTGACGGCAGATAGCCGCCGCGTCGCGCCGGGGTTTCTGTTCGCGGCGTTGCCTGGCGCGAAAGCGGATGGCCGGCGCTTCATTGCCGATGCGGTCGCGTCCGGCGCCGCCGCCGTGCTGGCACCGCAAGGCACGGAATGGCCGCCCGGCGTACCACCGCGGCCGATGATTTTACATGCCGAGCCGCGGCGCGCGCTGGCGCTGCTGGCCGCCGCTTACGCCGGGCCGCAACCGGAACAAATCATCGCGGTCACCGGCACCAACGGCAAGACGAGCACAGTCGATTTCCTGCGGCAATTCTGGGAATTTGCCGGGCTGAAGGCGGCGAGCCTCGGCACCCTCGGCGTCATCGCGCCAGGCCATGCCGGCGGCTCGGGGCTGACGACGCCGGACCCGGTGGCGCTCGCGGACATGCTCGCGCAATTGGCGCGGGACGGCGTGCGCCGCGCCGCCATGGAGGCGTCGAGCCACGGGCTCGATCAATTCCGCCTGGACGGGGTGCGGCTGACCGCGGCGGGATTTTCCAATCTGACCCGTGACCATCTCGATTATCACGGATCGCTTGACTTCTATCGCGCGGCAAAACTGCGCCTGTTCACCGACTTGCTGCCGCGCGGCGCGCCTGCGGTGGTGAATGCCGACATGGAGGGCGAAACGCTGCTGCTGGTGCGGGAATGCGCCGCGCGGCGCGGCCTGGATTTCCGCACGGTGGGAGAAGCCGGGGATTTTGTGCGCCTGCTGGCAAGCCGCCCGCTGCCGCATGGCCAAACGATACGCATACGCATGAATGGCCATGAGCACGAGGTTGAACTGGCACTGCCGGGACGCTTCCAGGCGGATAATGTCTTGCTGGCGGCGGCCCTCGCGGCGGCAAGCGGCCTGGCGGACGTTTGGGATCTGGCACCCCGCCTGCGCGGTGTGCGCGGGCGCATGGAACTCGCCGCACGTCTGCCGAACGGTGCTGCCGCCTACGTGGATTACGCACACACGCCGGACGCGCTGGAACGGCTACTGCAAGCGTTACGACCACATACCGAAAACCGGCTGCTGTGCGTATTCGGCGCCG
>DATJOH010000400.1:0-6907 GCA_035507235.1 Acetobacteraceae bacterium | reverse complement strand
GTAGCACGCGATGCCGCTCAGGCACTCCTCGCCGAACGCGTCCAGTTGCGCGCGGTCGAACTCGAGCACGCGGTCCGGATACGCGTCGGGCGTAACGAGCGCGCGGCTCAGGGCGATTTTTTTCGTAATCGCCGGCACCACGGGCAGTTCCCGTGTGGGCTCTACCAGACTGTGGCTGCCGAGGATCTGTTCCACCAGCGTGGACCCTGCCCGCGGCATGCCAAGCACAAAGATCGGCGTGGTGGCCACGGGGCGACCTGGCGGTATCGCCCGCGCGGCAATGGATTCGGCTGTGAACACTTTGCGGACGCGGTCCAACCGCTCAGCGAAATTCACTGGATCATGCGCCTTGGGGGTGCCTGCAATTTCCTCCTTGCAAACGTTGTTGCCATACGCATAGGCGGCAAAACTGCCCTCATAGTCGCGCGCACGCTCCAACGTCTGGCCGAGCGCATAGGCCATGCATTTGCGGCTATCCACGTCGTCAACACCGTTGGCGAGCAGCTTGCGCATGGCGGCGACATCGGCCGGGGTGAGGTAACTGGCTTTGAGCTCCGATATACCGAAATAAGCGGCACCATTTTCGGGCGCGATCGTCAGCAGATTACGGAAGGCCTTCACGCTCTCCTCCCGCCTGCCGAGCATTCTCAGAACCTTGCCATATGAGTTCAGCACCCACTGGTTCTTCGCTTCCTGCTTGACGAGCACCTCCAGCAGCCTGATGGCTTCATCGAACCGCTCCGCATGCATTGCGGCATCCGCGCGCAGCAGACGGTGGCCGACATGGTTGGGTTTGGCGGCCACGAGATATTCGCTCTGCTCCAGCGCCCCCAGGAACTCTCGTTTCGTTACCAGCAGCGTGGCGTAATCGGCGCGCGCGGCCAGGTAGGTCGGCGAAAGCGCCAGCGCGCGCTCGAACATCTGCGTTGCGGTAATGAGGTCGTCGGCCTGCTCCTCTTCGTTCGCCAAATAGCGCATCGCCACGACGTCGAGCGGATCGGCGAACAAAAGATCGCGCAGCAGCACGATCCTTTCGTCCTCAGGTGTTTTTTCCAGCCGGTCCTTCAGTTTGCGATCGAGACGCTCCAGGCGCGTGGGGGAGCGCTCCCCTTCCGCGTTCCGCCACGGCGTGTCGGCGCCGACGAGAGCATGCGCCTTGCAATCGGCCGTCTCCGCCTCGGCGTCGCGGCCGGCAAGGCGCAGCAATCTCGCGAGTTCCCGCCAGGCGAGGGCATGGTCGGGGGCGCGCGTCGTTACGTTCTGCAAGTGATCGAGTGCCGCCTCGTGAAAACTCATGGCGGCGCAGGTCAGACCGAGTTCGTAAAGGTGACTGATCTTGCGGGGTGCCGCCGGCGCGGGCCCCGCGGGAAGCGGCAGCTTGCCGAGCGGCTGGGGGCTCGCGTGATGGAAGGGATCAAGAATGTCGACGCCGCGATACGCGCTGCCTGATAACGCGGTCGGCGCAAGAAAGCGCGGCGCATCGGTGCCACGCGGGGCAAATGGACGCAAGGGCGTCGGCTGAGTCTTCAAGGCTTTGCGCTTCGTTCAGTGGGGCTTCGTCGAGAGGTCGAATACCCCAAATCGCTATTCACATGGAAGCAAAGATACGCCCTTCGGGTCATGCCCCTGTGTGAAAAAGAAGTCCGTACCATCAAGCCTTGCCAAAAGCGAGCCGGCCTGATCAGGATGCAAAGAAATATGCCGGCGAGCGAGGCCCGCCGGCATGACTAGGATAGTGAAATAGTTTTTGTAATCAATTATTCGACGGTTACCGACACATTGAGGTTCAGCTTGCCGTCATACTTCTCGCCTTCGTAGTGGAAGCCCTTGCCGATGAGGGTCGACACGAAGGTGTCGGGATTCTTCGGCGCCTTCTTGGCGGTCAGCTTGTAGGTGTCGCCATAGAACACCGTCGGGGTGCCGCAGCCTTCGCTGTAGCTCTCGGTGGAGGTGCCGAGCTTCGCGTACTTGGTCTTCTTCGTGGAGAGCTTCACCTTCTGCTTCGCCTGGATATTGCAGAAGGAGCCGCTGCTCAGGTACGTGTAGTAGGTGTAGATCAGTTTGACCGTCTTCTTGCTCGCCGCGATCGTGCTGAAGGCCGAACCGGTAGACGTAATGTGGTTCTTGCCCGGCGTATGCATCTGCGTCTTCATAACCGCATGACCTGCGTGCAGCGCCACGACCGCGACGCTCGGTGCGTTACGGGCGAACGCCGGCGCGGCGCTGATGGTGCAGAGGGCTGCACCAGCATAAAGGATTTTCTTGAGAGTCATGGATACCCCGTTGGGCATATTGAAACGGCGGGCCAATCCCAACCGCATGGCCCCCCACTTGCCCGGATACGGGAAGCCTTGGCGGCGATGTTACAGCCCTTATTGCGGAATGCAACACGGCAGAGCATTGCAGACGCGCGCAAATCGCTAATTCCAAAGTGATCACAAAACTGTGAACGCCGTCCCAAGTGCGTTATTGCGGTGCAGCACAACCTATCGGTGCAGGGGAGCAAATTTCCGCACCGATCAAGCCAGAAAAAAGGCCGGCATACACCGGCCCTCTTGGAGAAAGCCTCGTGAAAATCACGCGGCTTTGCGCTTCGACGCCTCACTGAGCATGCGAACGATTTCACGATTGAACGCGGGCAGATCATCGGGCTTGCGAGATGTTACCAGCAATCCATCGCGCACAACCGTTTCGTCCACCCAATGCGCGCCCGCATTGTTGAGGTCGGTGCGCAGGGATGGCCAGGAGGTCAATTTCCTCCCGCGCGCGGCATCCGCCTCCGCCACCATCCAGGGGCCATGGCAAATCGCCGCAACCGGTTTGCCGGCGCTGAAAAACGCCTTCACAAACGCGACGGCCTGCGGGTTGACGCGCAGATAATCGGGGTTGGCAACGCCGCCCGGCAGCACCAGCGCATCGAAATCCTCCGGCCGCACGCTGCCAAGTTCCGCATCCACGTCCAGCTTGTCGCCCTTCTGGTCGTGGTTCATGCCCTGAATCTGGCCGGCCTTCGGCGAGACCACCGTGACCTTGGCGCCGGCCTCCACAAGCGCCTGTTGCGGCGATTGTAGTTCGACCTGCTCCACACCATCAGTGGCCAATATCGCCACCCGCTGGCCGCGCAATTTTTCGCTTTCCGTGTCAAACATCCAGAAATCTCCACCAAACCTTTGCAGGTCGCAGAATGCCGGGTGCCGCCGCGCGGTTGCCGGACGCGACGTCACAAGCGAGGGAGGCCGGGTTTGTGTGCGCGGCACGCCGATGCTACGGTGTTGCGGCAAAGATTAGAACAAAGTCAGCCGACTGAACGAAACCAGTGCGACCATGGGGATCGGAAACGATGTCATTTATTGCCTGGATCATTCTCGGCCTAGTCGCCGGATTTCTCGGCAGCAAAATCGTCAACAAGACCGGCGAGGGATTTTTCCTCGACATCATCCTCGGCATCGTCGGTGCCGTGGTCGGCGGCTATATTGTCAGCGCGCTCGGCGGCCACGGCGTCACGGGATTCAACATATATAGCCTGGTCGTCGCGGTGTTCGGTGCCGTTGTTGTTCTCGTCGCGTACCACGCCCTGTTCCGGCGCAATTAAGTCGGCGACGCGCAAGTAGAGCTAAAATGCACGCTCCAGTGGTCATGCGGCAAATCGGGTTGGACGCGCCGGGCGGGCCGGAGGTGTTGCGCCTGGAAACGGCGCCCGTGCCTGCGCCACGCCCGGGAGACGTGCTGATTAAAGTCGAAGCGGCCGGGGTTAACCGCCCGGATGTGATGCAGCGCATGGGCCGGTATCCGGTGCCGCCCGACGCAAGCCCGATTATCGGCCTGGAAGTGGCGGGCACGATTGCCGGCCGCGGTGACGGCGTGCCGGCCGCGCGCATAGGGGAGCGCGTGTGCGCGCTGACCAACGGTGGCGGCTACGCGGAATTCTGCGCCGTGCCGGCGGTGCAGTGCCTGCCCTGGCCGAAAAACTATGACGCGGCGCACGCTGCCGCCGTGCCGGAGACGTTTTTTACCGTCTGGGCCAATATGTTTGGCCACGGACGGCTGACCCGCGGCGAAACCGTGCTGATCCATGGCGGCACCAGCGGCATCGGCACCACCGCCATCGCGCTGGCGCTCGCGTTCGGCGCCCACCCGATCGCAACCGCCGGCACAGCCGAAAAATGCGCCGCGGTGGAAAAGCTGGGCGCACGCGCGATCAATTACCACGCCGAGGATTTCGTGGCGGCGGTCGATCGGCTGACATCGGGGCAAGGCGTGGATGTCGTGCTCGATATGGTTGCCGGATCGTATCTATCTCGTAATATGACCTGCCTACGGCGAGACGGCAGGCTGGTGGTGATCGCCTCGCAGGGCGGCACCAAGGATCCGGCGTTCGACATAAGGCCGGTGATCATGAAGCGCCTGGTGATAACCGGCAGCACCATGCGGCCGCGCAGCACCGCGGAAAAAGGCGCGCTGGCCGGCGAGTTGCGGGAGCAGGTGTGGCCGTTGCTCGATGCGGGCAAATGCGCGCCAATCGTCCACGCCACATTCCCGCTCGCGGAGGCCGCCGCAGCACACAGGCTGATGGAAAGCGGCACCCATATAGGGAAGATCGTGCTGACAGTGGCATGAAGCTGCATGTGCTGGAAGCGGGTGATGGACCCGCGGTCGCGCTTCTGCATGGCTTGTTCGGGCGTGCCCAAAATCTGGGCACGCTCGCGCGCCGACTGGCACCCCACTACCGCGTATTGTCGATCGACTTGCGCAATCATGGCGCGAGCCCGCATGCGGCCGGCATGACGTATGAAGCGCTCGCGGGCGACGTACTGGAAACCCTGGCGGACGCCGGCGCGCTGCCGGCATCACTGCTGGGCCATTCCATGGGCGGCAAAACCGCAATGGCTGCGGCGCTTCTGGCGCCGGCGGAGGTAAAAAGCCTGCTGGTGGCGGACATTGCCCCGGTACCGTACGCCCACCGTAACAGCGCCGTCGGGGCCGCCATGCTCGCCATACCGCTCGATCGGCCGATGCGCCGCGCCGACGCGGATGCGGCGCTTCGCGATGCCGTGCCGGATGCCGGCGTGCGAAGTTTCCTGCTGCAGAATTTCCTGCCAGGCGCCGCGCCGGCCTGGCGCATCGGCCTCGCGAATATCGCTAACGCCCTGCCAGACATTGAAGGGTGGCCGGACTTCTCGCCGCGCACGTACGCGGGCCCTACTTTGTTCGTGCGCGGCGGGCTGTCGGATTACGTGCTGCCTGAGTATGCGCCGGTGATGACCAAGCTTTTTCGTGCCCCCGACATCAGAAAAATCGCTGACGCGGGACATTGGCTGCATGCCGACAAGCCCGATGAATTCGCGGATATTGTGGTGGCGTTTCTTCAGGCGTGAGAAAAAAGTATGTTCTTTTTTGAAAAAAAGAACCAAAAAACTTTTTTCTCTTGCGGGCAGCACGGGGGTTTAATGTTTAGCCTGGCGGTAACACGCCAAAGAGCAAAAGTTTTTTGTTTCTTTTTTTCAAAAAAGAAAGACTTCTCTTCTACCCCGCTGAATCCAGTTCCAGCGGGGTAGCTGCATCACCTGACGTTAGTTTAGCAACTCCACGCCCACAGCGGTTGCCTCGCCGCCACCGATGCACAGCGACGCAATGCCGCGCTTCAGGCCGCGGGCCTGCAGGGCATGCAGCAGCGTTACCAGGATGCGGGCGCCGGAGGCGCCGATGGGATGGCCCAGGGCGCAGGCGCCGCCGTTGACGTTGACCTTGTCGTGCGGCAGATCGAGTTCACGCATGGCGGCAAGCGTAACGACGGCAAAGGCCTCGTTGATTTCGAACAGATCGACGTCCCTGGTGCGCCAATCGAGTTTGCCGAGCAGTTTTTCGATGGCGCCGATCGGGGCGGTGGTGAACCAGGCGGGTTCGCGCGCGTGGCTGGCGTGGCCATGAATGGCGGCGAGCGGCGTGACGCCCTGACGTTCCGCTTGCGACCGACGCATCAGCACCAAGGCCGCGGCGCCGTCGGAGATTGATGAGCTGTTGGCGGCGGTGACGGTACCACCCTCGCGGAAGGCCGGTTTCAAGGTCGGGATTTTTTCCGGACGCGCCTTGGTGGGGGTTTCATCGTCCTCAACTGGCGCCTTGCCATTGAAGGCAACGATTTCGCTGCGGAACGTGCCCTCGGCGGTGGCGCGGCGGGCGCGGGCGAGGCTTTCCAGCGCGAAATCGTCCTGCGCTTTTCTGGTGAATTGCAGTTGCTGCGCGGTGTCCTCCGCGAAGGTGCCCATCAGGCGGCCTTTGTCGTAGGCGTCTTCCAGCCCGTCGATGAACATGTGGTCCAGCACGCGGCCGTGGCCCATGCGCAGGCCCTGGCGCGCCTTTTCCAAAAGGTAGGGGGCGTTGCTCATGCTTTCCATGCCGCCGGCGACGATGATGTCGGCGCTGCCGGCGAGGATCTGGTCGGTGCCGAGCATGACGGCTTTCATGCCGGAACCGCACATTTTATTCACAGTGGTGGCGGGGACGTCCTTCGGCAGGCCGGCGCCGAGCGTTGCCTGGCGTGCCGGCGCCTGGCCGAGCCCGGCGGGAAGCACGCAGCCCATGATGACTTCGGCGACGGAGTCGGGTTTTATGTTCGCTTGCGCAAGGGCGGCACCGATAGCCTTGGCGCCCAGCGTTGGCGAGGAGAATTCCGCAAGCGCCCCCTGAAACGCCCCCATGGGCGTTCGCCGCGCGCCCACAATAACAACCGGATCCGTCTCCATCACATTCTCCTAACTTGGATTGTTCGGCAAACAGAAAAAAGTTTTTTGGTTCTTTTTTTCAAAAAAGAACACCCTTCCTTTGCCTCCTCGCATCACGCGATAACCCCCGCCTGTCTCAGTTGAGCAATCCGCGACTCGCTATATCCAATGCCGACAAACACCGC
>DATJOH010000399.1:0-3374 GCA_035507235.1 Acetobacteraceae bacterium | reverse complement strand
GGATGAGGATCGATGGCAACACCCGCGCAGCCTCAGGCGCCGTTCTCGATATCCAACAGCTTCAGCATGGCCGCGCAGTGGACGTCGTGCCAATGCGGCCGGCCTACCACCTTTGCACTTGCCTGCCTCACCGTGGCCGTTTGGGCAGCCACCGGCCCAATGTTCCATTATTCCGATACATGGCAACTCGTCATCAATACTGGCACCACAATCGTAACATTCCTGATGGTGTTCCTGATCCAGAATACGCAAAATCGCGACATGTCGGTGCTTCAGCTCAAGCTCGACGAATTGATCAGGGTAAGCGAGTCCGCCCGCAATAAACTCCTCGACCTCGAAAACATGACGGACGAGGAACTGACCCACCTGAAGGGCAGTTTCGCCCGCCTGGCCGCAAAGCCTGCTGCCGCTGCCTTGCAGGAAATGTCGGAAGATCTTGAGGCGGCCAGCGAGGACATTCAGGAGGCTAAGGAAAAGGTCACGGCGTTGCAGGGCGCGACATATAGATCGTAACGAATTGCTTGACGGGCAGTACGCGGTGACGTTCTGATACCGTATCCGGTTTGCCCGCCCCATGCTGCGAGCCAATGTCAAAAGTTTCTTGTTTCTTTTTTTAAAAAAAGAAATACTTTCATGCTTTGCCTATGGGTTGGTCTCCACGCGAGCTGGTATTCATCCTCAGGCCGGCAGGGCGGGAATACCGTTGGTGACAGCGGCAGGTAGGGCAGGCGGCGTGCCGATCGGCGTGTTGATGGTGATGCTGTAGTCGTTCGATCCATGCTGGTCTGAAACGTGCTTGTTGTTCTTTATGCTCTGTGTGCAACTTACGCTGCGCCCTGCCATATAAAGGGTCTCCTGGCTGATGTAGAGGGTGCCTTGCCGGGTCTTTTTCCAGCCATTTGCATTGAAGAATGGCGCGCCATCGCCGGTTTCATTGGCCGTGCAGCGCAACACGAATCGCAGGGCGTTCTGCTGCTTCGTTTGGGTGAGGAAGAAATTGAGGCAGTTGGAGCACGGAAAGGCATTTGTAACGAAACAATAAGTCTGCGCGCTTTTCAAGGTTTGTGGCAAACCGGCGTAGGCC
Organism: Acetobacteraceae bacterium; assembly: GCA_035507235.1. Classification (GTDB taxonomy): domain Bacteria; phylum Pseudomonadota; class Alphaproteobacteria; order Acetobacterales; family Acetobacteraceae; genus CAJCIS01. Next base: position 2,290 of record DATJOH010000399.1, on the reverse strand, counting down.
ACGCGCTCCGCGTGCTCGGTCTTATCGGCCAGGAGCGTTGCGGCGCCAACGGCTTTCTTGTGCGTTGACCAGCTTCCGTTGAGCAGGGCGTACGCAATCGATTCGACGTCGGCCATGATGCAACTCCCGCTGTATCCAGTGCACGCCATATGGCGTGGGCGGGTTATGCGCGTTGCGCGACCGGATTACTGTGACGCAAACCACAGGCCTCTGCGGTAGGGCACCGGGCCGCCGGTGGCGAGAGACGTTGGTTGCTATGATCCCAGATTGGCAAGAAGACGCGCGTGCACCCGCGTCCCGTGATCCAGGCACCTTACCTCAAACTTTTCGTTCGGGCTGTGCACCTGGTCGTCCTCCAGCCCGAATCCCATCAGCAGGCTATCCAGCCCCAGAATGGAGTGAAATGCTTCCACAACGGGAATGGACCCGCCGCAACCGATGCGCACGGGCTGGCGACCATATTCCTCCTGCAAGGCGGCTTCCGCGGCGTGGACCAGATTGCTCTCCACCGGCACGGTGATTGCGGGATCTGCGCTGAATTTCTTCACCGTGACGCGTGCATCCGCCGGCGTGCGTGCCCGCACGAAATGCTCGAACGCCGCGAAGATTTTTTCCGGATCCTGGCCTGGCACCAGGCGAAAACTCACTTTCGCGCCGGCCTCCGCGGCAATCACGGTTTTCGGGCCGTCGCCCTGATAGCCGCCCCAGATGCCGTTAATGTCGGCGGTCGGCCGCGCCCACAGGCGCGTCAGGCCGGAAAGGCCGCGCTCACCCACCGGCACGGAAAGCCCGATGCCACCCAGCACCGCTGCTTCGTCGAAATGCAGACTGTCCCATTGTGCCGCCTCGGCCGCCGTAAGCGCTTCCACGCCATCGTAGAAACCCTCGAGCTGCACGCGACCTTCCGCATCGTGCAGGCTACCCAGGATACGCGTCAGCGCATTGATGGGGTTCAACGCCGAGCCGCCATAAATGCCGGAATGCAGGTCGCGGTTTGCCGCCTGCAATCGCACTTCGGTATAGACAATGCCGCGCAGCCGCGTTGTCAGCGCCGGCGTATCGATGTCCCACATGCCGGTGTCGGAAATCACCGCCGCGTCGGCGCGCAACAAGGCTTTGTTCTCGCGCAGGAACGGCAACAGATTGGCGGTGCCGACTTCCTCCTCGCCCTCGATCAGAACGGTGATGGGCACCGGCACGCCGCCGGCGGTGTCGTGCCAGGCGCGGAACGCTTCCAGCCACATGGAAACCTGGCCCTTGTCGTCCACGGCGCCGCGGGCGACGATTTTCGGGCCGTGTTTGCCTTCAACCAGCGTGGGTTCGAAGGCCGGGCTCGTCCACAGCTCCAGCGGCTCGGCCGGCTGCACGTCATAATGGCCGTAATAGAGCAAATGCGGGCCGGGGCCGGTGCCGGGATGGTCGGCCACCACCACGGGATGGCCGCCGGTCTCCAGGATGCGGGCGGAAAAACCGGAGCCGCGCAAATGTTCGGCCACCCAGGACGCGGCGCGGCGGCAATCGACCGCGTGAGCGGGCTGGGCGCTGATGCTCTCGATGCGCAGGAACTCGAACAGCCGCGCATGGGCCTCGCCGCGGGTGGTGCCGATATGTGCGAGGACCTTGTCCAGGGCAGGGGAGGGGAGGTGCGTGTCCATGGCCGGACTATGGCGAGCCACCCCGCCTTGTTCAACCGCGCGCCAGCCCGCTAGCCTGCCGCGATACATACCATGGAGCTGAGATGTCGGCCCTCGACACGTTGCGCGAAAAAATCGGAACTGAAATAAGCTTGTCGGATTGGCTGACCGTGGATCAGGATCGGATCGACCGCTTCGCGGAGGTCACGGGCGATTATCAGTGGATCCATGTCGATCGCGAACGCGCGGCCGCCGGGCCGTTCGGCACCACGATCGCGCACGGGTTTCTCACCCTGTCCCTCTTGCCGATCTTGAGCGGCCAGGCCTGGCTGCAACTGCCCGGCGTGCTTGGCGCCTTGAATTACGGCCTGGACCGCCTGCGGTTCCTGACACCGGTGAAATGCGGCGCGCGCATACGCAATCGGGTCAAGATGCTGGCCATGGAGGAGAAAGGCCCTGGTCGCACGCTGATTACGAATGAAAGCACGATGGAAATCGAAAACGAGGCGAAGCCGGCGCTGGTTGCGACCACATTGGTTATGGTTCTCTCGGCGCCGGGCTGAATTTCATGCCCCGAGGCTTGCCAGGAACCGCGGCACGTCGGTGATGTTCGACACGTTGACGGTGGCAATATCGTCTTCGAGTGCGTCATCCTC
>DATJOH010000398.1:0-4148 GCA_035507235.1 Acetobacteraceae bacterium | reverse complement strand
ACCGCCAGGAAGGCGGTCACCGTCCCTAGCAGCACCGGCCGCGGCACCCCGGCCGCCGTCAGGCCGAAGGCCGTGAGGAAGCCCTGCAGGATGGCGGTGCCCAGGATGCCATAGACGGCGCCGCGCACCGTGTTCGCCGTGGCGGCGATCAGTTCCGGCGCGTATCGGCCCGCCACCCGGTGCGCCAGTTCCTGCGCCGTTTCCGCGAGGGCCGCGCCATTCATCCAGAAGAAGAACGCGGCGAACAGCGCGACCCCGAGCTGCGCCAGCCCGCCCGCCACGCTCAGCACCAGCCGCAGCCCCCGCTCCACCGCGACCCCCAAATACGGGCGAAAAAACGAAACCGCCTCGGAAAGATCGCTCGCCCAGGCATCCCAAGTAGCGGCAAGCCCCGAACCGACCACCGGCACCATGTGCAGCCAGTGCGGTGACGGCGGCACATTGGCCAGCCAAGCCTCCAGCGCTATGCGCAGGGAGCGCACGTCTTCCGCGCCGCCGGGCGCCACCAGCGCCAGCGGCAGCACCAGGATCAGCGCCGTACACAAAACCATCAGGAGAGATATTATCGCCTTGTGCACCCGGAGGTTGCGCTCTAACCATTGCGCAACCGGCCAGGTGGCGAACACCAGGATCGCCGCCCACAGCAACGCCGAGAAAAAGGGGTATAGAACAACGCCACAACCCAGCGCGATGCCGCCAATCAGCACGCCCATCAGAATGCGTTCGGCAATCATGGCGCGTTCCCCGGCGGTTGCGAGACGCCACCGCGCCCGATAGGCCGCGCGGCGACACTGATCAATGCAGTCGTCCCAGATGGCTCATGCAATCTTCACGGCGCGTGACAAGCCCGACTTTCGCGCGTAAATCCCTCACGAAAGTTTGCAAAAAAAGACTCGTCGCTTGCCATGATAATCCCCACTATAACCGCCATCGGGCGCTTTACCCTGGCCGGCCGCTTCATGCGGGGACGGCTGGCGGGTCAGGAGAGGTTTAGCATCTATGCGTTTCACTGAAATCGGCCAGCAATTGCGGGCCTATCGCCTGGAATCCGGCCTGCGTGCCGAGGAAATCGCGGCTCGGCTCGGCGTCTCCCGCGCCGCCCTCTATCGTTATGAAAAAGGCGAGGTGATCAAGCTCGACACCGTCAACCGTCTCGCCGAATTGCTCAAAATCTCACCACTCTCGCTACTGGGCATCGGTGTCGAATATTATAACCGCCCGATCGGCCTCTTCGAACGCCTACGCCAGGTAGAGGAAACCGCCGACCAGATTCTGCAGGTCGCGGTCCCCTTCACCTACCTGGTCTCCTCGGACGATCTCGACATGGTGGAGACCGAAATCTTCCGCGAGGCGGTCAGCGACCTCGGCCCCGAGCGTAGCGCCGCGCAGGCCATGGCGGACCAGGTGCAGGGCATCCTCGCCGAGCGCAAACGCATGTATCGCATGCGCCGCCCCGCCATCATCTGCATGCTCTCGCCGAGCGGCATCGCCCGCTTCCTGATCCAGGGCGTCGGCCAGGGCCTCATTCGCTCCGAACAGCTCCGCTTCCGCGCCCGCGCCGTCGCCCGTGCCGAAATCGAAAACATCGCCAACCTCATGGAAGCCGAGCCCATGGGCCTGCAATTCGGCCTGCTCAGCGCCGGCGAACCCACCGGCCAGTTCCAGATCCTGCGCGCCCGCGATCGCGCGACCCTCGCCATCAACCCGTTCCGTACCGACACCATTCCGCACGTGCAGGCCGGCGTCTCGATGATCACCGGCGCCGACGAAGCGCTCGCCGCCCATCAGCGCGTCGCCGAAACAATGTGGCGCGACGCGATCAAGGGCCCGGCCGCTTCGTCCCGTATGCGCGAGATATTGGCGGCCAATCCGCTTTAGGGAAGATTCTTCTTTTTCTGAAGAAAAAGAAGCAAAAAGACTTTTATCTGTTAGCCCTTGGCGGCGGGCAATCGGGCGGCCAAGCACTAATGAGCAAAAGTTTTTTGCTTCTTTTTTCAAAAAAGACGAATCCTTTTTAATGCTTTCTTACGCCCTAACGCTGAATACCCGCGCATCGCCGCCGCGATGTGTCGATTGGGCGGCGGCCACGGCATTGCGACTAACGGCGTCCGGGCGCTTACTTACCTGTAAATAACAGGCAACTTGGCAGCCTGCGTGGTGCCGGAAAATTGCGCGCCGTACACCCTCTCAGCCGATTTACTTCGTGAGCCGCCCGGAGTAATGAGCCATTGTGGCTCATAACGACGGGCCACGGCTGTAACACCTGCGCAAGTAATAAGGGGAGAGAACATGAACCGACTTATCATAACGCTTGCTGTTGCCATGGGTTTGGTCGCGTCCAGCCATGCGTTCGCAAAGAAATGCAGCGTAGTAGGGGTCTGGAAGGACGCCAACTACGGCGAAACCTTCACCATGAAATCGAACAAGAAGGGCACTGCCGGCGCAAATCCGCTCTGCAGCAACGGAAACTCCATCATCTCGACGACGGATCTGTCGAAGACTACGTGGGACTTCAATATCACCTCGAAAAGCTGTTCGGCCGTGATCACCGCCGATTTCACCTTCGATAAAGGCAGTTGCACGGCCGCCAGCGGCACTTTGACGATCCCCGGAGTCGGCACCTTGCCTGACAGCATCACCAACACGTCCGGCACGGTGCGCCGGCCGTCGGCCGTGTACAACACTTTAGGCAACGGCCTGAAATAAGCCGGTGCGCGAACGTCGTTTACGGTTCGCGCTTTCCGCCTGAAATTTAGTAACGATACCGCAGCCGGATCGTCTGGAGATCCGGCTGCTTTCGCGCGCTTGAAATGCGAAGCTGTTCTTCTTCGCAAATGAACACTCCCTTTGCCTTTCCGCTTCGCGACATCCGGAACACAACTCTAACAATCGATTTCAGGCCTTTTTTGCCAGCATGTCGCGGCGCACAGCAAGCACCGCGGCTACCCAAAGTGCGCCGGCGGCACCGAACCCGGCGATGTCGCCCCCCAATGGCTGCGTCGCAACAAACCCAATCGCCGCCGCAACCAGTAAAGCCAATCCGAGAACATAGAACGGAAAAAAGGGTATCCCATATGCCATCGGCAGGAAGTGCAACCCCACCACCAACGCCATTGCCGGCAGCAGCAATTCGGGGTGCCCCAGATTTGTCACCAGGTTCGCCGCGATAAACAGGCCGATCCCCTCCGCGACACTGCTCCACATCATGACGCGTCCAGCCGGCTCCGAGGACACATGGCCTTCGCCGGGTCGGCGAATGACCATAGTCGCCGCCAGTGCGATCGCGGCAAATCCGATGAACGGCAGGCCAAGCACAATGCGCGTCCGGCCAAGCTGCAATCCCAGCGTCAACGCCGCGAAAACCGCGCCGAAGAACCCCATGATGATCCCACCCCACGCGCCCATGCGTCACTGCTCCCCGGCGGCGGGCAGAGTTGTAATGCGGTAATCACCCGCGGCAACCGCCTTGTCGCCGCCGCCGGAAAGGCGTCATTCCGGGAGCGGCACCAGTGCCGCCCCCGGAATTCCGCATGCCGAAACGTGGAAAATATTACGGTTTATACTGCAGGTAGTCCGTCTCGAACTCGCCCAACGTCGATGCCGCCCCGACATACACCTGGATCGACAGCGTGTGCGTGCCTTGCGAAACAGTAATGCTCTGCCGGCTGCCGCCAACCGAGTAATTCGTCGTCGGAATGGCACCCTGATACGGGCAGCCCGGACTGGCGTAGTTGCCATCAGCCACGGCGCAAATCGCCCACAACACGCCCGACGCGCTCTGCGGACCGACCTGCACCATGGTGTTGAAGCCGTAAGTGCACCCCGCTGCATTGCCACACGAGAAACTCGTCGAGTCGATGGTATTGAACCCAGCCGCGAGCGAGCCCCCGCTGCCGGTATGCAGGACGCTCAAGGTCAGTTTATGCGTCCCTGGCGGAACCGGCCGCAAGGACATCTGTCCCGGAAGCTGCGGACCGAAACTGCTCGCGTACGCGCTGGCCGAAACCCCGGCCAACACCGCAACGGCGGCAAGCGCCGCAATGGCGAAGCTTTTCTTCAGGCTGTGCATACCAAACTCCTTGCGCATTAGTTTCATTTTGAACTGTTTACAAGAAGTGGCGCGGTCACAATCAGTTACATAGCACCCG
>DATJOH010000397.1:0-3523 GCA_035507235.1 Acetobacteraceae bacterium | reverse complement strand
CGGCCCTGCCATCGCCCGATCGGCCCTGTTCATAGGCGTCGAGCGCGTATTGCAATGCGACCTTACTGGCGGCTTCGCCATGTGCTTCTATCAACTCCTCGGCTGCTCTGATCTGTGTCGGCGAATAGTACATCGGCCCCGCCTGATACCGCCCCGCCTGGAAATGGCCCGCCTCAAAATGGCCCGCGTGATACCGTTCGCGATCCGGTCGGGCCGGCCCCAGCGAGGCGCTCATCGCCGCGCACCGGTCTTTGCGAGACCGCTGCGTATCGGCAATAGGACTACCTCGATACGGCGCCTCCCGGCCGCGTCCACACTCCACTCCCCCCTCACGCGCAACGTGTCGTCGTGACACGGCTAATGAAGAGTGGGTGCTGCGCGCCAGTCGGGCAAAGGGGTTCGTTTCCGCCGTCATCAGTATTTGCGATGGCGAAGCGGGAATATTTCAGACCTTGGGTGGGCGAGCGGCAGCCAAGCGACGCTGCGCCTTATCAACCATTAGGCGATTTACATATGCGATGGCAACAACATTTGCTCGCATCGCAGACGGGGTTGATCGCATCGCCGCCGATCAGTCCCACTGCGCGCAAATTGTCCAATGGTCAATCACCCTTGCGCGTGTCGGCATGTAATGGCCCGACCGGGGTAAATTCATTTCTCGAATACGCAAACGGCTTCGACCTCATCCGACCAGAGGAATTGATCGATCGGCGTTGCGGCGACGAGACGATAGCCGGCGGCGCGGAGCGTGCGCGCGTCGCGCGCAAGCGTTGTGGGGTTGCAACTGACATAGATGATGCGCGGCACGTCGGCGGCGGCGAGTGGCGGCATTTGCGCCGCGGCGCCGGCATAGGGTGGATCGAGCACGACGGCCGCAGCGCCGGAAAATTCGGCCTTCTGCAGCGGTTGGCGGGCGAGATCGCGCCGCACGGCCTCCACGCGCGTGCCGCCCGCGGCGTGCCGAAGCGCCACCGCGGCTTCCGCGTTGCCTTCGATGGCAAGCACCCGCGCCACGGTGGCGAGCGGGAAGCTCAGGGTGCCTATGCCAGCAAAAAGCTCGATGATACGCGCGCGGGCGGGCAGCTTCCGCGGCAGGCCGGCCAGCACGGCGGCGACGATGGCGCCCTCCCCCACCGATGAGGCCTGGAGAAAGGCGCCGGGGGGTGGGCGCACGGTGACACCGGCAAACCGTATGCTCGGTGGAGACCGGACCACCGCGGCTTCGGCGGCGGCGGCCGCCACGACATAGGCAATGCGCGCCACCGCACTTTGCTCGGCAAACGCGGCGAGGCGGATGCGGTCCTGGGCGTTAGGCGGAATTTCCAGGCGCAGCAGGAGATCGGGACCCTCATCATACAGATTGGCGGCCACATCAGCGCGGCCGCGGACGCACGCGAGGCCCCGCAGCAGGATACGCAACGGCTCCAGCAGCCGTTCCAGTCGCGGTTCAAGCACCGGGCACATGGCGATATCGACGAGCACATCGCTACCGCTTGCATGCAGGCCGAGCGCGATGCCGCCCTGAATGCGGCGGGCGGCGAAATCGAAGCGCCGGCGATCGCCGGGTGGCGTGCGCTGCAATGGGGAAACGATACCGGCGTCGAATCCGGCGCGGGCGAGTGCCCCTGCAACCAGGCCGTGCTTCCAGGTCGCGTAGTCTGTGTCGGTCAGGTGCTGCGCGGTGCATCCGCCGCACTGCCCGAAATGGCGACAGGGCGGCGCCAAGGACTGCGGCTCAGCCATGCGCCAGGACACATGATCGTCTGACAAGGAACGGCCGGAGATACCGGCCCAACAGGCGCAGGCTGGATCGGCATAAAAAGGAAGGCTTCTTTTTTGAAAAAAAGAAGCAAAAAACTTTTGCCTTTTTCTTAGGTGCCGCCAGGCTCAACATAATCTTTTTGCTTCTTTTTCTTCAGAAAAAGAAGAATCGTCGTTGATGCAACCCAAGTCTGGCGTTTGTTACGCTGCCTCGTCCTGTTCGTGCGCGCGGTTCCGCGCGGCGCGACGGGGCAGAAGCATGAAAGCGGGCACCTCGTCGCCAAAGCCGGTAACGGAGGGGCCGAGATCTTCCTCGCGCCAGCGGCGTTCGCGCGGCGGGCGCGGCGCTTCGTTACGTGCCACGGGCTCGGGCCGCGGCGTCGCGCTATGGGCCTCTGGCGCCGGTGCTCTTTCCGGTTTCTTCTCGCCTATTTTCTTCGCGTCGAGTTTCTTCGCGTCCGGCTTCTTTTCGGCGCCGTCCCGTCGCCTCGGTTCCGGCTTGCTGCCGCGGCGGCGCTTGCGGCCGTCGCTTTCCGCCCAGTCGACGGAATCGAGGCCGGGCACCGTGATGCGCGGAATCGGGTGGCCGGTGAGCTTCTCGATCGCTTCGACTGCCAAACGGTCCTCCGGCGTGGCCAGCGTATAGGCGTGGCCCTCGCGGCCGGCGCGGCCAGTGCGGCCGCTGCGGTGGACGTAATCCTCGGAATGATGCGGCACGTCGAAATTGAAGACGTGCGAGAGACCGCCAATGTCGATGCCGCGCGCGGCGACGTCGCTGCAGACCAGTAGGCGGATTTCGCCCGCCTTGAATTTCTCGAGCGTCGCGAAACGGGTCGGCTGCGCCATATCGCCATGCAGGGCGCCGGCGGAGAAGCCGTGCCTGGAAAGCGATTTATACAGGATATCGACGTCGCGCTTGCGGTTGCAGAAAATCAGCGCGTTCTGCACGTCCTCGCTGCGAATGAGGCGACGCAGCGCTTCGCGCTTGTCGTGTTCGGCGACGAGCGTGAGGCCGGCGACGATGGTGGTGGCCACGCTCGCCGATTTGCTGACCGTAATGGTTTTCGGGTTGCGCAGGAAAGCTTCCGAGAGGCGGCGGATTTCCGGCGCCATCGTGGCGGAGAAGAACAGGGTTTGCCGGTTCTGCGGCAGCAGCCCGACAATGCGCTCGACATCGGGAATGAAACCCATGTCCAGCATGCGGTCCGCCTCGTCGATGACGAGCACGCGGCAATCGGTGAGCAGCAGGCCGCCGCGTTCGAACAGATCGAGCAGGCGGCCGGGTGTCGCGATCAGCACATCGACGCCGCGGGTCAGCGCGTCCTTCTGATCGGTCATACTCTCGCCGCCAATCAGCAGCGCGTGGTTCAGTTTCAGGTATTTTCCGTACAGAACGAAATTCTCGGCGACCTGCAGCGCCAGTTCGCGCGTCGGCTCCAGGATCAGGCTGCGCGGCATGCGCGCGCGTGCACGGCTGCCGGAAAGAATGTCCAGCATCGGCAGGGTGAAGCCGGCCGTCTTGCCGGTGCCGGTCTGCGCGACGCCCATGACGTCGCGGCCGGCGAGAACAACGGGGATCGCCTGCGCCTGGATGGGTGTGGGATGCAGGTAGCCCTTTTCTGCAATGGCGCGCAGGATGGGCTCCGAAAGGCCGGTATCCGCGAAAAGCGGCACTGCTTCCGGGGCCTCGGCGCGGTCGGCCTCGGGCCATGCCGGCGGGATCTCCGCCACGTCGGGTTGCGGGGGAGTTTCTGTCTGCGTG
>DATJOH010000396.1:0-4135 GCA_035507235.1 Acetobacteraceae bacterium | reverse complement strand
CGACAAGCTTGCTGGTAATAACGTATTATATCACGGTCTGTCCGTATTGGGCAGCGGCGCGACGCTTGCCGGCGTGATATTGGGCGCGATCACGGTCCAGATCATCGACCGCAAACTGTCGCAGGCCGCGGCTTTTGCGGCAGTGGGTGCGGTCCTGACTTTTTTCGGGTTGATCCATGGCGAAAAGATTGGCTTCGACAGCTCTCCGGAGGTCGCCGCGAGCTATGCCGCCGTCGCGCTTATTCTGCATATCTGCGCCAGGCGGGCTTCGTTCGCACCAGTTGCGGCCCATCACATGCCGCCGGTGGAGGAGCCGGGCCAGCCAGAGACCGCTTGACCATCGGCATTTGAATGGGCACCCAGATGTTCGCCCTTCGCGCGATGCGCGCCAGGAAGGTCCAAACCACACGGAGGCTTCACGATGGCGCCGATCGATGACCACACCGTGAGTGTGATGGCTACTCTCCTCGAACTAACAATTCCTCCCCAATACGCAGCTGGGGTGGCCGAAAATCTGCAGCGGCTGCTTATCCAGGCGAAATTGGTGATGGACTTTGAGCTCCCGCCGGACACGGAGCCGGCGCCGGTCTTCCACGCATGAAGGATATCCCCTCCGGGGTGGAGCCGATCGCCGCGAGCGTGCGGGCGCGCCATTTCAAGGCAGAGGCAGTGATCGCCGCAGCTCAGAATGTGGTCGCGGCGCGGGATCCTGATCTCAACTGCTTTACCTCCCTCTACGGCGAAGCGGCCCTGAAAGAAGCAAGGGCGCTCGATGCACGCATTGCTGCGGGCGAAGCGCCAGGGCCGCTCGCGGGCGTCCCGTTCGGAGTCAAAAATCTTTACGACGTCGCGGGTTTTGTCACGCTCGCCGGCTCCAAGATCAATCAGGAAAATCCGCCCGCCAAGGCAGACGCGACGCTGGTCGCCCGACTGCGGCAGGCCGGTGCGATCCCCATCGGGGCGCAGAACATGGATGAATACGCCTATGGGTTCACCACCGAGAACGCCCATTATGGTGCGACGCGCAACCCGCATGACACGCGGCGTGTCGCTGGCGGTTCGTCTGGCGGCTCGGCCGCCGCCGTCGCAGCCGGCATGACGCCAATCAGCCTCGGCTCAGACACCAATGGTTCGATCCGCGTGCCCGCCTCGTTTTGCGGCGTATTCGGACTAAAGCCAACTTTTGGCAGGCTGCCGCGGACGGGAACCTATCCGTTTGTGAGCGACCTCGATCATCTGGGTCTGTTTACCAGCAGCACCACCGATCTCGCCTTGGTGTACGATGCATTGCAGGGACCGGATCCCACTGACCCGTTTTGCGCGCAGCGGCCGGTCGAGCCAGTGCGGGATACACTTGAATCGCCAGACATGTTGCGTGTCGCCATATTGGGCGACTGGTTCCAGGACGGCGCCTGCCCAGAAGCTCTGACGGCGCTGGTGGAGGTGGCAGAGGCGCTTGGTGGCGGCCCAACAGTATCGCTCCCTGAAGCGGCCCGCGCGCGGGCAGCCGCTTTCTGTCTGACGGCCGCCGAAGGCGCGGCGCTCCATTGGGCCGATTTGCGTGTACGCCCCGGCGACTTTGATCCCGCCACGCGCGACAGGCTGTTGGCAGGTGCTCTCTTGCCTTCCGCCTTGCTGATCCAGGCCCAGCGCCTGCGCCGCTGGTTCCAGGCGCGAGCGGCGGAATTGTTCACGCAATTCGATCTCTTGCTGGCGCCTGCGACGCCATGCGTCGCCCCTTTTATTGGACAGACCACGCTGCGTCTCGGCGGTCGTGAGGTGCCCGCCCGGCCGAATATTGGCCTTTATACGCAGCCGATAAGCTTCATTGGACTGCCCGTGGTGGCGGCGCCTATCCATACGCCAGGCGGCATGCCGGTCGCTGTGCAACTCATCGCCCGTCCCTGGCAGGAGGAAACAGCGCTCCGAGCGGCCGCCAAATTGGAGCGCGCCGGCGTTGCGGGTGCAAGGATCGCAGGACGGTGATCGTCAACGACCCAGAAACGCTTGCCGCAGTCAGCAAAGCGTTCCACCGGTACGAACAGGCCTTGATGATCAACGATCTCGCGGTTCTCGATGAGCTGTTTCTTGATTCACCGGCAACCCTGCGTTTTGGATCCACGGAGAATCTTTATGGGATCGTGGCGATCCGTGCCTTCCGGACTGCCCGTATCGGCGGTTCGCCGCAGCGAACTTTGAAGGCTACGATCATAACGGCATATGGCCTCGACCTGGCGACCGCGAATACAGAGTTCCAGTATGCGAACGAGACCCGCGTAGGCCGGCAGAGTCAGGTTTGGGTTCGCACGGAAGGCGGCTGGCGTATTGCCTGCGCGCATGTATCATTCATCGAAGACGGCGCTTGATGAGGTACCGAAAGGCGTTGTCCTTATCGTAAACTCTATCCCACTGGCGCAAGGCCGCGAATCGGGCGATGCTCCGTCTCATGGGGGATATGCTGAAACTTATTTTGTGGGTGGTCATTGGGCTCTTCAGATCACGCACGTCTCTTGAGGCGGAGATCGTGGCGCTGGGCCACCAGCTCAATGTGCTGCGAAGAAAATCGCCAAAGCGGCTCGCCTTTAGCAATTTCGATCGTCTCATTTTTACCAGCCTCTACAGGATCGCACCGAATGTTCTGAACGCCCTGGTGATCGTCAAGCCGGAGACTGTTATCCGCTGGCATCGTGTGGGCTTTCGCTTGTTCTGGAAATGGAGGTCGCGATCTCGCGGTGGCAGGCCTAAGGTGCCGCTCGAAATACGCCAATTGATCCGGGAAATGAGCCTTGCCAACCCGCTGTGGGGTGCTCCCCGGATCCACGGTGAACTCCTCAAACTCGGCATCGAAATTGGCCAGACCTCGGTCGCCAAGTACATGGCAAGGCACAGTAAACCCCCATCGCAAGGGTGGAAGACGTTCCTCCGCAATCATGCCGATGGGATCGCCTCGATTGACCTGTTTGTTGTTCCGACACTCTCGTTTCAGTTGCTTTATGGCTTGCTTATTCTAAGTCATTGCCGACGCCGGATCTTATGGCTGGGGGTGACGGCACACCCGAGTGCTGAATGGATGGCCCGGCAACTCACCGAAGCCTGCGGCTGGGAATGGACGCCGAAGTACATCGTCCGCGATCGCGACTCTGTCTATGGCGAGATTTTTACCCGGCGGCTTCGTGCCATGGGTATTCGAGACCGGCCAACCGCGCCACGCTCACCATGGCAGAACGGACATACGGAACGGCTGATCGGCTCGATCCGGCGGGAATGTCTTGACCATGTCGTCGTCTTCGGCGAGCGGCATCTGCGTCACCTCCTCATTTCTTATTTGGCCTATTACAATGGCGCGAGAACACACCTTTCCCTGAACAAGGATGCGCCAGTCCCACGGGCTGTTCAGGCCATCGGACGCATTCTTCCGACCCCAATTCTCGGCGGATTACATCATCAGTATACCCGGATTTGATTTCCGACAGGCACAATATGGCCAGACCGGCCGGTTCTTCTTGCCTCTCAACTTCATGATCGGCTGGAAGCCCACTGAGCATATGGTAATATCGGCGGAATTCGGCATCCCGATTATTAAAGAATTTCCCGTGTACACATTCAAGACTCAAGTCAGGATCGGCTACTTGTTTTGATTCCGGGTCTGAAATGATGTGTCTCGCATGAAAATCGATTCCCTCTTGGCGCTGGTTGTGGTCGCGGAACTCTCGGCCACGCCGAAGACATTGACCGTCATGGACAAGAACTGCGGCTGCAAATGGATGGCAGTGCAGCCGTAAGCGGGATCGGCGTGCAATGGGTAATGACCGCGCTCAACGCCGCGCGCGAGTGGGTGCAATGACATGCTGCGCACGAAGTTGGTCAACAAACGGGGCGACGTCGACTACAATCCCGCTACTTCAGAGCATGATCGTCATGCTGGCGTCGGCAGCGGCGAACCCGTAGCGGCAGTTGGCGTTCGCCTCAAACTTTCCACGGCCTGTAATTGGGATTAATTCTGGCATCTCGAATCGTCCGTTTCAAATTGTCTTCGTAGAGCCATTCAAGCATCTTCGTCAAAGTTTCCTTCCACTTGAGCAAGGACGGATTGTCCGGATCGGACTGAAGCATTGAATTGACTTTGTTCAGCGAT
>DATJOH010000395.1:0-2129 GCA_035507235.1 Acetobacteraceae bacterium | reverse complement strand
GGATGAAGGCGCTGCGGAGCGCGTGCCGCTTAACGTTCTCAGCATCCTGCTAAACAAATACTAGGGCACCAGTCGAAAGACTGTGCCGTTGCCGCTGGCGCCCCCCGCGACTGTGGTGCCATAGATCGACCCGGTGCCGTCAGTAACCAGGGAGGACGTGGGCAACGCGCCGTCACCGCTGCCGTCTACAAAATTGTGCAAAATGGTTTTGGTCCAGTCCTGCCCTCGCGGTCCTGGCGTCAACTTGAACAGCGTGCCACGCCCGGTGCCGCCCTCATAAGTCGTTCCATATAGCGCTCCTGTCTTGTCGCGCAATACGCCATTGAGCGGACTGTAACCGTCCGCGCCACCTTGAAAATGATATAGAATTTCCTTCGTCCAAGGTGCTTGCTGCGACGTTGGCGGGTCGAGGCGAAAAACCGTGCCCGTTTCGTAGTTTCCCTGTGGCCCGGGAAGGCCACCCATCGACGTGACACCATACAAGCGGCCGTGCCCATCCGCGATAAGGTTGCCCACCGGTATCGAACCGTCCGCGCCGCCTTGAAAATCATAAATCGCGCTTTCGCTCCAAGCGTGGCCAACTTGGTTGATCTCGAATATCGTGCCGCAGCCGAGATTGCCGCAAATCCCGGTGCCTCCGGAGGTGGTAACGCCGAAGCGCGTGTGGCCGCCTTTGGCCAGTAGCGGGGCTTGTGGCGTTGCGCCATCCGGGCTGCCACCAAAACGATAGAGTATGAATTCCCTCCAGGGGCCCTTGCCGCGTTGGGGCGGCACAAGTGTGAATACGACGCCAGCGCCTGGCTGGCCGGCGCCAGCGCCGCCCTGATCCGTGGCCCCGATCAGTGGGGATTGACCGTCGAGGATTATGTGGCGGTCGAAGATCAAAGCGCCAGAGGGCAATGCCCCATCATCACCGCCGGCGAAGCTGTGCAACAGCGTGAATTTCCAAGACGACACGTCCTCCTGCCTCAATCTGAAGACGGTCCCGTTTCCGGCGCCGCCATCGAACGTGACACCGAAGAGTTCGCCTGTCGTCGCGAGTGCTAGCCCGAGCGGGTACCCGCCCTTTTCCGGAGTTTGAAAGCGATGGATGATTGTCTGCTTCCACGGATGCTTCGGATTGGCAGGCGGTGTGAGTTGGTAGACGACACCCCCGTCAGCGACGCCCCCCGCGTCAGTCGTGCCGTAAAGCGAATTGGCGGGTCCCACGATGACCCCGCTCTCGGGGGAACTTCCGCGCGTCCCGCCGGATGGGAATTCGAAGATGGTCGTGAATGTCGGATCAGCCCAAGCGATGCCTAGTCCCCGTGCCAGGAACAGCGCGCCGAAACACAACCGCAAGAACAACCGCGGGTGCCGCGTCCGACGATTTGCCGCAGTCATAACGTTTCTCCTGGATCTCTTGCCTCAGCTTAACGGTTCGGCGGCAGCGTCGTCCATCGATAGGTTGCGTGCATTCCACTTCCTGGCGGTGCCGCGATCCCTTTTTTCGGCCAGTTGCTACCGCCGCCGCCTGAGAAACGGCAAATGCACATGCATGCGCAGCCGAACGGCGCGGTTGCTCAAAATCATCTCAACCCCGAACACGCCCACCGATCCCAGAGTGCAGACCACGGCGATACCAAAAAACGTTATCAGAATACCGGCAATTTCCTTATTGCTCAGCTCCAGCAGGAACAGTGTCAGGATGGCCAGGCACGTCGCCGCGGCGCCGACGGTGGCGAGCACCACCGCGACGTCCAACACCAGCGAACGCCGATGCAGGTGCGCAATTTCCTGGCAGATGGGCCCGCTCGCGGGAGCATCGTGCGCCACGCCGGAGGTCAACGCATCCAGCCGGTCGGAAACCCGGTTTAGCCGGGCGGAATAGACGTTCAGCAGCGCCGCAATGCCGGACAGCAGAAATACCGGCGTCAGTGCAATCTGAATGAGATGCACGGTCGCCTGGAGAGTGAATGTCGACATGACGACCGATCCCTCCGTGACGGTTTCGGGCTAAGTCTGCGGCAGACGCATTGCCAGGCTGCGCGCATGCGCGTGCAGCCCTTCGGCTTCCGCCAGCGCCACCGCCGCGGGGCCAATGCGCGCGAGCGCGGAAGCATCCGCCTCCATCCAGGTGGTGCGCTTCA
>DATJOH010000394.1:0-4090 GCA_035507235.1 Acetobacteraceae bacterium | reverse complement strand
CCGCGGCGACGGCTGAGGCCAGGAAGCTCGCCACTGAGGCGAAGC
This sequence comes from Acetobacteraceae bacterium, assembly GCA_035507235.1. Lineage (GTDB taxonomy): Bacteria > Pseudomonadota > Alphaproteobacteria > Acetobacterales > Acetobacteraceae > CAJCIS01. The sequence continues at coordinate 4,045 of DATJOH010000394.1, read as the reverse complement.
AGCAGGCGTCGGCGCGCATTGTGGTGAGTCCCGCGCCGCTGCAGGCGGCTGCCATTTCCCGCATTCCACCCATTCTGCAAGCGCCGGTTCACCCGGTATCGGCGCCCGCATCCGCACCGGTATCCACGGCACCTGGCGTCAGCGTGCAACTCGCCGCGCTCACGGACGAAGCGGCAGCGCACGCCGCCTGGAAATCTTTGTCGCAGAAATTGCCGGATCTGCTTGGCAGCAGGGCGCCGGAAATATCGCGCGTTTCGGTCGGGGGCCGCACCATGTGGCGGCTGCGGACCGGGCCGTTCCCTAGCGTCGCCGACGCTACCGGTTTTTGCGCCAAACTGCGTGGTCGCGACACCGATTGCTCGATTGCGGCGTTTTGAGAGGAGAAAGAAGGCCTTCTTTCTTGAAAGAAAGAAGCAAAGAACTTTTGCTCAATTTGTTCCGAGGTACGAGGGCGCCCGGGGGCTCAGACCCCAGCGAACAAAAGTCTTTTTGCTTCTTTTTCTTCAGGAAAACAAGAATCCTTCTTCCTGCTTTGATTTCCCTGCCGCCAACGCTGTGAAACCCGCCATCATCGGTCTCGCCGGTCACGTACTGACCAAGGACGAAGCACGGCTTCTCGCGCAGCATCGCCCGCTTGGTGTCATCCTGTTTGCGCGCAACATCGACGTGCCGGCCCAGGTGGCTTCGTTGCTCGCGCAGGTGCGCGCGGTGCTGGGCGCGCAATCCGTTGCCATGGTGGATCAGGAAGGCGGCCGCGTCGCGCGCTTGCGGCCGCCGTACTGGCGCGCGCATCCGCCGGCGCGCGACATCGGTTTTTTGTACGCGCGCGATCCGACAGCTGGCCTGCGCGCCGCTTGGCTCACGGGCGCCCTGATCGGCGCCGATTGCGCGGCGGCCGGATTTACCGTCGTCGCCGCGCCTGTGCTGGACGTTGCCGATCCGGAAGGGCACGACGTGATCGGTGACCGCGCCTTTGCCTCTGATCCGCAGGCCGTTGCCGCGCTTGGCGGCGAGATGGCGAATGGCCTGCTTGCCGCCGGCGTGCAGCCGGTGGGCAAGCACGCGCCCGGCCACGGTCGGGCTCGCGGCGACAGCCACCTGACGTTGCCGGTGCTGGACGATGTGGTTGACAGCGACCTGCTGCCATTCCGCGCCAATGCCTGGCTGCCCTGGCTGATGACCGCCCATATACGCTACACCGCGCGGGACATGTCCGCTCCCGCCACCCAATCGGCCGCGATTATCGGCGGCGTCATCCGCGCCACTGGTTTCCGCGGCATTCTGATTACCGATGATCTCGCCATGCAGGCGCTCCACGGCAGCCCGGGCGAGCGCGCCAAGACCGCGCTCGCGGCGGGCTGCGACGTCGCCCTGCATTGCTCCGGCGTGCTCGAGGAGACGCGCTCGGTTCTAGACACCATCGGCGATGCGCCCCTGGGCCTTGGCGCACGGCTGGTTTACGCACGCGCGCTGGCGGCCGGCGCGCGCCGGGAACTGGATACGGCTGCACTCGCCGCGGAACGCTCGGCGCTGCTGGCATGAACGATGCCGCGCCTGGCGCGATGAGCATGGCGCTCTCGATCTTCATCGCCGTTCTGATCGCCGCCACTGCCATCATTCTGCATGAAGTGGCGCACGGCTACGCGGCGCTTGCGCTCGGCGATGAGACCGCGCTGAAGGCCGGCCGACTTACCCTCAATCCGGTGCGGCACGTGGATCGCGTGGGCACCCTGCTGTTGCCCGGCGTGTTGATGCTGGCGCAGTTGCTCACGGTGGGCCGCATCCTGTTCATGTTCGGCTGGGCCAAGCCGGTGCCGGTCGATGCGCGCAATTTCAAGGCGCCGCGGCAGATGATGGCGCTGGTGGCCCTGGCCGGGCCGGCGATGAATTTCGCGCTCGCCTTCCTCGCCGCGCACGCGTTTCGCTTTCACGCCTTGCCGCCTCTGGCGGGCCAGATTGCCGGCCAGTTTATTCTGCTCAATTTGGCGCTTGGATTGTTCAACCTGCTGCCCATACCGCCGCTCGACGGCGGCCGCGTGGCTGTGGGCATCCTGCCGCTGCCGATCGCGCGCGTCTGGGCGCGCCTGGAAAATCTTGGCCTGCTGATCGTGCTCGCGCTGATTGCCCTCCCCTCGATACTGCGCGAGGCCGGCGTCGCGTTCGACCCGCTCTCCTTCCTGTTCGGCCCGGTGTTGAACTGGGCCTTTCATGCCGTGCTCTGGCTCGCGGGAGTGCGCGATGTCGGGCTTTGACGGCGAGCGCCTGACGCTTGCCCTCGACGGCTTCGAGGGGCCGCTCGATCTGCTGCTGGATCTGGCGCGCGCGCAGAAAGTGGATCTGGCGCGCATTTCCATCCTTGCTTTAGTGGAACAATATCTCGCCGTCGTTGAAGGTGCGCGGCGCATCAAGCTGGAACTTGCCGCCGACTGGCTGGTGATGGCGGCGTGGCTGGCCTGGCTGAAATCCCGCCTGCTGCTGCCGGCGGCCAGCGAAGGTGCCGCCGAGGCAGGTGACGCGGCGGATGCGCTCGCAGAACGTTTGCGCGAACTGGAACGCATGCGGGCCGCTGCCCTCTGGCTTGGCGCCCGGCCGCAACTCGGCCAGGATGTTTTCGCGAGAGGCGCCGCGGAGACGCTGGTCGAAACTGACAGTTCAGGGCTGAAAGCGGACATGCCAGAATTGTTGCGCGGTTATCTCGACGCCATACGGCGCGTTGCGGCCAAACGTGTTTATGTGCCGAAGAAACTCACGCTGAATTTCTGGACCGTGCAGGACGCCTTGTCGCGCCTTTCCGCGGTGCTCGGCCGGCTTCCGCCCTGGAGCACGCTGGAGGCCTATTTGCCAGAAGGCCTGAGCGGCGAGGAACACAGGGCCGCTATTGCGAGCACGTTGGTTGCGTCGCTGGAACTGGCCCGCGGCGGCGGCGTGAAACTCCGCCAGGAGGAAGCGTTCGGCCCCATCCTGCTGGCGCCCGGCGCCGCGAACGAAGCATGAGCGAAATAATGGTTTCTGCCGACGACCCCGCCGCCGATCCTGTCGGCGGCACATCCGAAACGACGTTCGACGCGGACGCGGCACAGGGCGCCGATACGTTCTCCGAAGATCATCTTCGCCTGGCCGAGGCGTTGATTTTCGCAAGCACCGAGCCCGTGCCGACCCGCGCCCTCGCCGGCCTGCTGCCGGAAGACGTGGACGCGGAAATCGTGCTGCGCGCCCTGCAGGAACGCTACGCCGGCCGCGGCGTGGAACTGACGCAAATCGCCGGCGGCTGGCAGTTCCGCACCGCCGCCGATCTGGCGCCGCGCCTGACGCGGGTGATCCAGCGGCCCCGCCGCCTGCCGCGCGTCGCCATGGAGACGCTCGCCATCATCGCCTGGCACCAGCCCGTCACCCGCGCGCAAGTGGAAGAAATCCGCGGGGCAACGCTCTCGCAACAAACTTTGGACGCGCTGCTGGAAGCGGGCCTCGTGCGCACCGCCGGCCACCGCGAAGTGCCCGGCCGCCCGACGCTCTGGGCCACCACGCCGCAGTTTCTGGCGCAATTCGGGTTGCAGGATTTGCGTGAGTTGCCGAAGCGCGAGGAACTGGTAACGGAACAGCAGCCGAGCGTGCTCGACGTTGCTGCTGCCGTGGAAAACCCCGAGCTGCCGGCGACTGCGGCGCAGGCTACGGAAGAATAAAAAGGAAGAAAGGGATTCTTCTTTTTCTGGAAGAAAAAGAAGCAAAAAGACTTTTGCTATTTTGCGGCGGCGCGAGCAACGGTCTCATTGCGGCGAGTTCACGGCGCCATTCGGCGCGCAATTGCACCGTTTCTACGAGCGCCCGCAAGCGCGGCCCTTTCGCGTGCCAGGAAATGTCCGCGAAGACGAAATATTCGTCCAACCCATGATCGCGCAGGATGCGCCGGATAGGCTCTGGATCGTTCTTTGAGCAGATCGCACTGACAATGCCGCGTCCTGCGAGCGTGCGGATGATATCCGCGTTTTCGGGACACCAGGCGATACCGCCTTCGGTCAGCGTGCCGCGCCAAAATGTTTCGTCGAGA
>DATJOH010000393.1:0-2595 GCA_035507235.1 Acetobacteraceae bacterium | reverse complement strand
GATTGGCGGCAATCACCTGATTCACGCCGCGCGCCGCAACCTCGATCTCAAAGTGGTTTGCGTCAACAACCTTATTTATGCCATGACCGGCGGGCAGACCGCGCCAACCACGCCCAAGACCGTGACGACTTCGACCAATCCTTACGGCACCTACGATCCGTCGTTCAACCTGCCGTACCTGGTGGAAGCGGCGGGCGCGGTTTACGTCGCGCGCTGGACGGCGTTTCACGTCAAGCAACTGGCGAAGGCGATGCAGGAGATGTTCGCCAAGAAGGGCTTCAGCTTTATCGAGGTGCTGTCGCCGTGTCCGACACTGTATCAGCGGCGCAACAAGATGGGCGACGGGCTGGACACCATGAAGTTTTACAAGCAGGCGAGCAAGATTCGCAACGGCGCGCCCACCAGCGAAGTGGCGCTGACCAAGAGCGGCGAGATCGTCGTCGGCAAGTTCGTCGATCGCGAGCGCGCCGATTACGGCGACCTGATGCATGACCAGTTCGTCGATGCGCTGGGCGAGGATTACGTTGAAACGGAGGCGTGCACATGTCAGTAACCGAGATTCGCATCGCAGGATTTGGCGGGCAGGGCGTGATCCTGTCGGCGGTGGTCATCGGCAAGGCGGGCTGCATCTTTCAGGATGGCTACTCGACCATGACCCAGAGCTTCGGCCCGGAAGCGCGCGGCGGCGCTTGCAGCGCGCAGGTCATCCTCTCCGACTCGCCGGTGCTGTATCCCTATGTCACGCGCCCGGACATTCTGGTCGTGATGTCGCAGGAGGCGTACACCCTGTTCAGCCCGCAAATCAAGGACACCGGCATCCTGGTGATTGAAGAGGACCTGGTGCGCATCGGCGAGCTGCCGGCGGGGGTGCGCGTCTATAGCATTCCGGCGACGCGCATCGCCGAAGAGCTGGGCAAGAAGATGGTGCTGAACATCGTGATGGTCGGCTTCTTTGGCGCGGTGTCGGGGGTGGTCGATCCCGATGCGCTTCGCCAGGCAGTGGCGGCGTCGGTGCCGGAAGCCTATCGCGAGCTGAACCTGAAGGCGTTCGATCGCGGCTTCGACTATGGGACGAAGGAGCTGAGCGAGGTGATCGTCAAGCAGGAGTCGCAAGTGGCAGTGGCGGCGCTGGAAAATTAGCAGTCAGCAATCGGCAGTCAGCAATCAGAGTCGGCAACAAACGGGCCGAACCCAATTCGGCCCCCGGAAAATGTTCTACGTAGAACATTTTTTTCGCCCGTAAGCCATTGATCCCTCAAGGCTTAGGTATGCCCATATGTTGGGTAACTAAGGTCCTGCGGGCACAAGTAATCAGACAAAGGTGCCATCCGTAAAGCATTTCTCCTCAGCGACTTACGAGGAACTCTGCTCAACATCCCATCTCTTCGGTGCGCCGCAAGCTCCAAGAGACTTGCGTGCCACATCACTTCCGGCGCTCAGCGTGAGCCTCCGGCGCCGGCTTTTCCGCGCGGTTCGAATGCGTGACCGCGAGGAAAGCCCCGATCCACGAGCCCAGGGCCGCGAAGACAACATAAATCCAGGTTCGGGTGTAGCTGATGACGGCGAAGGCCGACAGCAGGTACCAAATGCCGCTCCAGGTGGCCGCCGGCACGCGACGCCGGGCGGCAACCGCCGCGCTGAATTTCACGTAAACCGCATCGGTCGCCGCGGTCGATGCCACCACGCCTAAGGCCAGCCAGGGATGAATCTGCACGTTGCCCACCTCACCGGAAAATCTCGAGCCCTAGAAGAGTAAACGCGCGGCCCGGATTCCTCGCCAGCTACGATATTTTTGCAATCATAGAAACTTGACAGCAATACTATAGTTCTGCAAACATAGAAATATGCCGAGCACCTCAGCGAGCAACAGCGCCGAACAGGTTGCCAAATATGCCGACATGTTTTCCGCCATGGGGACGGAAGCGCGGCTGCGCATCATGCAGCTGCTGTTGGCGGCACATCCGGAGGGCATGGTGGTGGGTGAGATTCAGGATGAACTCGATATCCCGAACTCGACCTTGTCCCACCATCTCGACAAGCTGAAGAACGAGGACCTGGTCAAAGTGCAACGCGAGAGCACGTTCCTGCGCTACCGCGCCAATGCCGGCGCTCTTCAGGAGCTGCTGCAATTCCTGTACGCCGAGTGCTGCACGCGAAACCAGGCGGTCAAACCGAAGGCGGTGATCCAGATTTGCAAATAGAAGGTGGAAGGGCACGGCTTTAGCCGTGCCGAACAGGCGCATTGGGGGACAGGGCTTCAGCCCCGGTTCTCCGTGGCTAAAGCCGATTTTCCATGTATCTCATTTCAGCCGGGCTGAAGCCCGGCTCTTCCACCGAACAGCTGACGGCTTCCAGTAAACAGGAGACGGAATGAGCACGGGCAACATTAAGGAAGTGGTGAAGGAAAAATATGGACAGGCCGCGTTACGGGTATCCAGCGGAGGCAGCAGTTGTTGCGGCGCCGCTCCCGGCAAGCCGGATTGTTGTGCCGACCCGATCACCTCGAACCTGTACGACGCCACGCAGATCGGGCAGATTCCCGAAGAGGCGCTGCTGGCTTCGCTGGGCTGCGGCAATCCGGCGGCGCTGGCCCGG
>DATJOH010000392.1:0-7370 GCA_035507235.1 Acetobacteraceae bacterium | reverse complement strand
TACGGCCCGGTGATCGCGCAATGGGTGGCGCTCGGCCTGTGGCACCGCGATTTCTCGCTGCCAACCGCCGCCAATCCACGCATTTCCACCGGCGGCCTGTGCGGCGAGCGCAAATCCGCGGTGCTCGATCTCGCCGGCGAGGCAGCCCGCCCCTGGATCGCGCCGCACACTACAATCGTTACGGGTGTCGACGATATGCCCCGCGCCGAAGCGCGCCTCCGCGAAGCGGGCATAGCAATTCCCGTCGTGGTCAAGCCGGATATCGGCTGCAACGGTACCGGCGTAAGGCTCGCGCGCACGCCGGACGACCTGGCGGCGGCGCTCGCTTCCTTCCCGCGCGGCGTCACCCTCGTTCTGCAGGCATTTGTCGATCTGCCAGGCGAGGCCGGACTCTTCTACATCCGTCACCCAAGCGAAAAGACCGGACGCCTCACCTCCCTCACGCTCAAACACCCCCCAACCGTCACCGGCAACGGCACGGCAACATTGCGCGCGCTGATCGATGCCGATCCGCGCCATCACCGCCTGGCGCATCTTTATCGCACGCGGCTGGCCGCGCGCATGGCAGAGGTGCCGGCGCCCGGCGAGGTGGTGCAACTCGTGTTCACCGGCAACCATTGCAAGGGCAGCATCTTTATCGACGGCACCGAGGAAATCACCGCCGCCATGACCGCGCGCATCGATGCCATCGCGCGTGACCTGCCGGATTTTCATTTCGGCCGCTTCGATGTGCGCTACGCCTCGCTCGCTTCGCTCCGCCGCGGCGAGGAATTCGCCATCATCGAAATCAACGGTGTCGGCTCGGAAGCCACCCATATCTGGGATCCCCGCACCAGCCTCCTGAAAATCTGGGGCGACCAGCTACATCATTACGGTGCCGCCTGGTCGATCGGCGCAGCACTCCGCGCCCGCGGCGCGCGGCCCAGCGGATTGCGCGCGATGACACGGGATTGGATTAATCAGCGTCGGCTGATGGCGTCTTATCCGTTGAACGATTGAAAGAAGGAGAGTTCTTTTTTGGTAGCTGCCCAGGTAGGGCGAAAAGAGGAACAGACAAGAAAGGACTTCTTTTCTGAAGAAAAGAAGCAAAAGACTTTTATCAGCTGCGTCCAACAGCCTGTCCGAAACGGTGGATTCGGATGTCAGCCGCAGCGGATAAAAGTTTTTTGGTTCTTTTTTTCAAAAAAGAACTGCTTGCCTTCCTTTCTTTTCAAATGGTTGTCCTGCCTGGGCAGTTACCTTTCTTCAATTGTCCGTGCGGTGCGTCGCCCAAAATTGCGTCATCGGCATGCGCAAGCCACGGCAAAGCCAGATCGGCTGATCCACTTCGAAGGGCATGCCCCACCCGGGCGGGATGTGCCCCACCTGCTCCACTTGGCGAAACCATTGCAGCATGCGCGTGCGCGTCTCGCCGACATGCAGCACCACGCTGCCGTCATGACCTTTGGGACCCCAGTACCAATAGCTTTGGTGCGTGCTGATGGCGTCGGGTCCGTGCGTCAGCACATCGATCGCCGCCGCTTCGCCGTAATTGCGACCGATGAAGACCGCTCGCGACTGCTGGTCCGGCGGTAAAGCGCGCCAGGCGGCATGGATGGCGTCGGCGAATGCCTGCCAGCCGAACATGTCGGCGAAGTATTGCGGTAGCGCACCGAGCTCTAGAATTTCGCCGGTGCTCGGCAGCAGGCCGAGCCAGCGCATGTAGGCGGCCAGCCGCGCCGGCGGCAGTACAGGGAGGAACAGCGGCATCAGCGCGAGGCCACCGGCAATCACGAGGCCGGTCAGGGCGGTGCGTATGGCGGCGCGGGCGACCCATGCCTCCCACGCCACGGCGCCGGCGGCGATTACGCCGGGATAGGCGGGCGCCACGTAATAGGGTTTGCCTTGGGTCGCATTGCCGAACACCATCAGCAGCAGGAAGCCGATGCCGATCCAGCGCACGTCGCGGAAGCGTGGCCATGCCAGCAGGGCCACGACGCCGGCGCCCCATACCGGCAGCGTGGCCGGGTTGAGCAGCAGCAACTCCTGCGCCGCGAAGGCCAGCGGCGAGAGATGCTCGGTATGGTGCGCCGCGATGTCGCGGATGTGGGCGACGAACGGCCAGCCATGCAACTGCTGCCAGAGCAGGTTTGGAGCGGCGAAGGCGAGTACGATGCCGGCGGCGGCCCAGGGTTCCCAGGTGAGCAGGGCACGGCGTTGCGGCGTCGCCAGCAGCGCGAGGCCGAGCGCGGCCACGTGGAAGGCGACGTTGTATTTGCCGAGGAAGGCGACGCCCGCGACCAGCCCGAGCACCAGCCACCAGCGGCGCTGGCCGTCGCGCACGGCGCGGATCAGGGCGTACGTGCACCCGGTCCAGGCCGGCGGCTGCAGCAGGTCGGTGGTGAGCAGTAGGCCAAAGACTTCCAGCGCCCCGGCGGCGAACACGGTGATGCCGGCGAGCCTGGCGGCGAACAGGCCGCCGCCGAGCAGGCGCACCAGCTGCACGGTCAGAACCACGGTCGCCGCGAAGCAGAGGGTGGGCGCGATGCGAAAGCCGGGCAGCCAGATGCCGAAAATGGCGTGCGAGGCGGCGGCGATGGCAGGGCTGAGCGGCGGCTGGTCCATATAGCCCCAGGCCAGATGCCAGCCGCAGACGATGTAATAGAGCTCGTCGCGGAAGATGCCGTAGCCGGCGTTGGCCCAGAGATGCAGCGCGATCGCCAGGGCGCCGAGCACCAGGGCCGGGCGCGCGATCACGGCGTTCAGCCGGCCATTTTTGATCATGTCCGCGCCGCTTGCCCCCTAGCAATTTTGCCTGCGTTTACCAACGATTCGGATGGCGTTTACGAACGCCGAGTATTACCGTTTTCTTGCACGCCATCCTGGCGTGCGCATCCTTCGCATGGAGGCATCATGAGCCTGCAAGCCCACCTCGACACCTTAAGGGAACGCCATGCCACGCTCGACGCGCGGATAGTGGACGAAGACAATCGTCCGCGTCCCGACAGCGACACGCTCGTTCGCCTGAAGGTCGAAAAGTTGCGGCTAAAGGAGGAAATGGAGCGCCTACGCTGCGCGTAAAAATGGGGTCTGGGGACTAGTCCCCAGTGGGGGTCCAGGGGGCAAAGCCCCCTGGTCGCCGAAGGCAAACTTTCTAAGCCGCTTCCTCGGTCTCGGGAACCGGCGGCGGCGGCACGGCACGCCCTTCGCGCGCGAGCCGCTCGTTGGCGGCTTGCACCATGGCGTTCAGGTCGGTCTGGGTGCAGAGCCCTAGGATCACCGGATCGCGCGGCTTGATATTCGCGCTGTTCCAGTGGTGCCGTTCGCGCACCTTCTGGATGGTGTCTTTCGTCGTGCCGATCAGCTTCACGATCTGCGCTTCCGACAATTGCGGATAGTTGCGGAGCAAAAACGCGATGCCGTCCGGCCGGTCGTTGCGCTTGGCAACGGGTGTGTAGCGCGCGCCCTTGTGCTTCTTCGGCACATGGATGGTGCTCGGCAGCAGGCGCAGGCGCTGCGCGGGATCGGCCTCGCAGCGGGTGATTTCCTGCTGCGTCACCTGGCCGTTCGCCACCGGGTCGTAGCCCACGATACCCTGCGCCACTTCGCCGTCGGCGATGGCTTGCACTTCCAGCGGATGCATGCCGCAGAAATCGGCAATCTGGGTGAAGGTGAGGGCGGTCTTATCGATCAGCCACACGGCGGTGGCTTTTGGCATCAGCGGCAGCGTCATTACGGCGTCCCTTTGCGCGCGCGCCCCGTTCCGGGGGTTCCCCCGTCCGCCGATCCCGTGTTGTCTATTGCCCAGGTTGCGGGCGATGGGCGACGGGCGGGACCCACTCGGGGCACGCCGGCATAATCTCGAGTGAGCCGCGGATATGGGCCCCGGGTCGCGCCCGGGTCAAGGGTGGAAGCCATGCTGGAAGAAGAGGACAGGCCTAAGAAAGTGGCCCGGTTTGAGCCGCTTAAGCTCGATCCGCTGAACGTTGCCGACCTCAAGGAATATATTGAGGAATTGCGCAACGAAATCGCCCGCGCGGAGGCCGCTATCGCGCGTAAGCACGGGGCGCGGGGCGATGCGGACAAGTTTTTCAAGTTCTGAGCGTACGAAGAAGAAGGGTTCTTTTTTGAAAAAAAGAACCAAAAAACTTTTTTCTGTTGCGGGCGGCGCCCGGTGCGACATGTTTTGGACCGGCCGCCGCGAGCCAGGAGCAGAAGTTTTTTGGTTCTTTTTTTCAAAAAAGAACCCTTCCTTCCTCACCCGTCCGCCTCATCAAGCAGCACACCACTGACAGCCGGCGCAGGCCCTTCCACCGCCTGCAGAAATCGCCGCGCCAATGCGCCATAAAGCGCGTGACGGCAGACGATGCGGGAGGCGCCGTAGGCCAGGAAGGACGCCGCCAGCAGCGGTATTTTCATGTCCTGATTGTCGGTGAGTTCCATGACAATCACCGCCGAGGTCAGCGGCGCCTGCACCACGCCGGAAAAGTAGGAGACCATGCCCAGCAGCACCACGGCGCCGGCCGGCGCATGCGGCAGCGCATAGGCAATCACCCGCCCGAGGCCGGCGCCGACGGCCAGCGAGGGCGCGAAAATCCCGCCCGGAATGCCGCTGACGTAGCTGACGACCGTCGCCATCAGCTTGAGCGGAAAGAAATAGGACGGCAGATCCGCGCTGCCGGCGACGAGCGCGCGCGCCTGTGCGTAGCCGGTACCGTAGGTGGCGCCGCCGGAGGCAAGGCCCAGCGCGGCCAGCGCCAGGCCGCACAGGGCGGCGAATGCCATAGGCCGTTTGCGCACGAAGCGGCCGGCGTGGCCCGGCAGCCCGTAGGCCGCCGCCAGCAGCAGGCGTGAAAACAGGCCGCCGAACAAGCCGCCGAAAATGGCGCACACCACCACGGCCAGCCAGGCGCTGCCCACCGGCAGCATGGCGTTGTTGTGGCCGAAATAGCTGCCGCCGCCGGTAATTGCGACGGTCGCGATGCCGGCGACAATCACCGCCGTCACCACTGTGGCGCTGGTGCGGTGCTCGAATGAGTGGCTGAGCTCCTCGATGCTGAACAGCACGCCGGCGAGCGGCGTGTTGAAGGCGGCGGCGATACCGGCAGCGCCGCCGGCGAGCACCAGGGCGCGCATCTGGCGCGCCTGCGGCATGCCGACCCACTGGCCGAAGGCGCGCAGGATTGCGGCACTCACCTGCACCGTGGGTCCCTCGCGGCCGATCGAGGCGCCGCTGGCGAGGCCCAGCAGGGTCAGCAGCAGCTTGCCGAACGCGATACGCAGCGAGAGCACGGCGCGGATGTGCGCTGGGCTCGCCATTTCGGTCGCGGCAATCACTTGCGGTATGCCGCTGCCCTGCGCGCCGGGAAAATAAAGCCGCGTCAGCAGCAGGCTGAGGGCAAGCCCGGCCGGGGCGATCGCCAGCGCCGCAAACCGGTTCCGCGCGATCGCCAGGTGGAACAGCGAGTCCGCCAGGGTTGCCGCCTGGGCAAAGAAGATCGCGATCAGGCTGACCAGCAGCGCGCCCGCCCAGAAGCCGGCGCGCCGCTGCCATAGCTGGGGGGAAAGATAGTGCTGGCGCAGCATGCGCGCCCGGCTGGCGGCTGACATGGCGGGTGCTTACGCCCGCAGGGGAGCGTGGGGCAATTTCGCGGGATCAGCTTGCCTTTTTGCGCCGCCTGCCCGACAGGCCCGCATGCGAGACGCGGATTTCATGCGCACCGCCGTCGCCCTTGGGCGGCGCGCGTTGGGCACCACCTGGCCCAACCCCGCCGTCGGCTGCGTGCTGGTGCGGGACGGCGCGATCATCGCACAGGGTCAAACGGCGCCGGGCGGGCGACCACACGCGGAGACGGCAGCGCTCGCCATGGCCGGGCCCGCCGCGCGCGGGGCCACCGCTTACGTAACGCTGGAACCATGCAGTCATCACGGCGAGACGCCGCCCTGCGCGGACGCACTGATCGCGGCCGGCGTCGCGCGCGTGGTGGTGGCGTTAGGCGATCCCGATCCGCGGGTGAACGGCGCCGGCATCGCGCGGCTGCGGGACGCCGGCATCGAGGTGACGGAAGGCGTGCTGGCGGCGGCGGCGGCGGAGACGCTGGCCGGCTTTCTGAGCCGGGTGCGCCGCGAGCGTCCGCTGGTGACCTTGAAATTGGCGGCAACCCTGGATGGTCGGATCGCCACGAGTGCCGGCGAGAGCCAATGGATCACCGACATCGCGGCGCGGAAGGCGGCGCATGCGCTGCGGGGCCAGCATGACGCGGTGCTGGTGGGCGTGGGCACCGTGCTGGCGGACGACCCAGATCTGACCTGCCGCATTCAGGGCTTTTCACCACGGCCTGCGGCGCGGGTGGTTGCCGACAGCCATTTGCGCACGCCGCTGACGGCGCGCGCGGTGGCGACGTCCGGCCAGGCGCCGACCTGGATTTTGCACCGTGACGGCGCCAATCCCGCGCGCGTGGAGGCCTTGACCGCGGCCGGTGTGCGATGCCTGCAAGTGCCCGCGGGGGAGGCTGGGATCGATCCGGTTGGTGCGTTGGCGGCGCTCGGCCAGGCCGGGCTGACGCGCGTGCTGGCGGAGGGCGGCGCAAGATTGGCGGCTTCTCTGTTGCGGGCCGGGCTGGTGGATCGCTTGTGCTGGTTCGTGGCACCCGGTGTTATCGGTGGTGACGGCTGGCCGGCCGTGGAAGCGATGGGGGTGGCGCGTCTGGCTGACATGCATCGGTTCCGGCCGCTTGCGCTGCGTCAGGTGGGACCCGATTTGCTGGCGGAATTCGCGAGGATCGATTGACGCGCATGTTCACCGGCATCATCACGGCGCTTGGCGAGGTTCGCCAGGTTGAGCCACTCGGCGAAGGCCATGACATGCGCATCACCATAGGCGCGCCGGCGGCGTTTCTCGCGGCGCAGGGTGGGGTGGCGATCGGCGCTTCCATCGCCTGTTCCGGCTGTTGCCTCACCGTTACGCATTTGGGCGAGGCGGGTTTTTCCGCTGACGTTTCCGCCGAAACGATGGCGCGAACGACGATCGGCGCCTGGCGGCCAGGCACGCGCATCAATCTGGAGCGCAGCCTGCGGCTCGGCGACGAACTGGGCGGACATATCGTTTCGGGGCATGTCGACGGGGTGGCACGGGTGGTGGACGTGACGCCGGAAAACGGTTCGGTGCGGCTCGGGTTCGAGGTGCCGGCGCCGCTGCACCGGTTCATTGCGGAAAAGGGCTCGGTGGCGGTGGACGGCGTGTCCCTGACGGTCAACAGCGTTGCGGGCGCGCGGTTCGGCGTGAACATCATTCCGCACACGGCGGCGGAAACCACACTCGGTTTATTGCACGCCGGCGACGATGTTCATATTGAAATCGATATGTTTGCCCGCTACGTGGCACGTCTGCA
>DATJOH010000391.1:0-3141 GCA_035507235.1 Acetobacteraceae bacterium | reverse complement strand
AGGCCAGGGTGCACCATGGCGGCTGGGTATTGCGCGCGATTGACCTCGGCGCATGAGGCCTTACCCTTCCGGCACCAGCTTTTTGCGCGGAGCCTAGATCATGCCGGCATCGGCGAACGTTGCCGTTGTGATACCGACATTGCGGCGCCCGAAGCTTGTACGCCGTGCGCTTGCCAGCGTGCTCGCCCAGACTCATCGCACACTTGACGTCATCGTCGTGGTGGATGGGCCGGATGATGAGACGATGGCCGCGCTGGCTGGTGTCGCGGACCCGCGGCTGCGGGTTATCGTCAATGAAAGGTCGCTCGGGGCGGCGGCGGCGCGCAATCTTGGGGTGGCCCACGCGGATGCCGAGTGGATCGCCTTCCTTGACGACGACGATTCATGGCTGCCGCGCAAGCTCGAGCGCCAGGTGGCGCTGGCGCAACTGACCGGCACGGCGCTGATAAGCTGCCTGAGCGAGGTGGTGACGCCGAACGGGACCTATGTCTGGCCCGAGACCATCTACGACAACCGGGTGCCGCTGGACGAATATCTGTTTGGCCGGCCCGGCACGTTCATGGGGGCGGCGTTCATCCAGACCTCTAGCTACTTCATGCCGCGTGTATTGTTCGAGGCGTCGCCGTTCCGGGCCGACACGGCGCATGACGACTGGGATTTTCTGCTGCGGCTGACGAAGCAGTTGAAGCTGCGTATCGAGACGGTTCCCGAGGTTCTCGTGCGTCACTACGCCGAGGAGGAGCGGCCGTCGCTGACCCGCGCGGAGGGATGGCGGCAATCCTTGGCCTGGCTCGACCAGACGCGGGCGCTGCTGACGCCCGTTGGTTATAGCGGCATATGCCTCGGCGTGGTCGGGTCGCGCGCGGCCAACGCGCACGCCTATGGCGCCTTTTTCCCGCTGCTCGCGCGGGCGATAAGGCATGGTAGCCCGCACCCTTGGCAGCTCATGGCCTACATCGCGTTCTGGGTGTTGCCGCAAACCCTCAGGCGGCGGCTCCGCGCGGCATTCCGCGGGCAGGGGTTGGGCTGACAAGGAAAAGTCTTTTTGCTTCTTTTTCTTCAGAAAAAGAAGAATCTTTCTCGATTCAACTCCAAGCTATCGTTCTCCAGGGCCCCGCGCCGGCGGCCCGCCCGTACTCACATATGGGTATCGGCCTGGCTGCGCGGTGGCATGCGCGGCCTGCAAGGCTGGCGGCTGCCGGCAGGTCAGCACGGGGCGATTGCTTCACCTATTTTCGCCACACTGTTGCCGTCCCCTCCGCCGCGACGGCACACCCCAGGAGTCTCCCCCGCCCATGGCCGGCCTCGACGTACTTGCCTCCGTGTTCAACGGCGCCAACGCTGCCTTTCTCTCCGATCTCTACGCCAAATGGGCGGAGAACCCGCGCAGCGTCGATGCGAGTTTCGCCGAGCTGTTCGCGGCACTAAATGATGAGGCGCGGGCGGTGCTGACCGATGCGTCCGGTGCGTCCTGGGCGCCGCGGCTCTATTCGACCGATGACGGGGATGGTCGACCGGGTTTCGCGGCTGTCGATCGGCGGGCGAGTGCGACCGTCAGCGTGGAGACAGTGCGCGCCGCGACGGTCGATTCGATCCGCGCGCTGATGATGGTACGCGTGTATCGTGTGCGCGGGCATCTGGAGGCGCGGCTGGATCCGCTGGGGCTGCAGGTGCCGAAGCCGCATCCCGAGTTGGATCCCACGACTTACGGGTTTACCGACGCTGACTGGGACAGGCCGATTTTCATTGATCGGGTGCTAGGGCGCGAGACGGCGACGCTGCGCGAAATCATCAAGGTGCTGCGGCAAAGCTATTGCGGGCCGATCGGCGTCGAATTCATGCATATCCAGGATCCGGAGCAGAAATCCTGGATCCAGCGGCGGATCGAGGGGGCGCCGTGGGTGAATGCGTTCGATGCGAAGGCGAAGCGGGAAATCCTGCAGCAGATCACCGAGGCCGAGGCATTCGAGGCGTTCTGCCAGAAACGTTACGTTGGCACGAAGCGGTTCGGTCTCGAGGGTGGCGAGGTGACCATTCCGGCCATGCACACCATACTGGAAACAGTGGCGGCGACCGGAACGAACGAAATCGCCATCGGCATGCCGCATCGTGGCCGTCTGAACACGCTGGTCAATATCGTCAAGAAGCCGCTGACCGCGCTGTTTTCCGAATTTGCCGGTGCCAGCTTCAAGCCGGACGATGTGCAGGGCTCCGGGGATGTAAAATACCACCTTGGTACCTCCACCGATCTCGAAATCGCGGGGCGCATGGTGCATGTCTCGTTGCAGCCCAATCCGAGCCATCTGGAAGCGGTTGATCCGGTGGTGATCGGCAAGGTGCGGGCGCGTCAGGATATGGCGAGCGATATTACGACGCGGCGGAGCGTCATGGCCGTTCTGATGCACGGCGATGCGGCGTTCGCGGGCCAGGGGCTGGTCTATGAGACGCTGGCGATGAGCCAATTGATCGGCTACCGCACCGGCGGCACTATCCATGTGATCGTGAACAACCAGATCGGCTTCACGACGGTGCCGGCGCATGCCTATTCCGGACTTTATTGCACGGATGTTGCCAAGGCGATCCAGGTGCCCATTCTGCATGTCAACGGCGACGAGCCGGAGGCGGTGGTGTTCGCCGCGCGCATGGCGGCCGAATTCCGGCAGAAATTCGGCGTCGATTTCGTGCTTGATATCGTGTGCTACCGGCGCCACGGCCATAACGAAACCGACGAACCGTCCTTCACGCAGCCGATCATGTACCGCGCCATTCGTGAGCGGAAAACCACGCGCCTGCTCTATGCCGAGAAGCTGGAGGCGGAGGGCAGCATCGCGCCCGGCGAGGCGCAGGCAATGTGGGATAAATTGTTCCTGTCGTACGACCAGGCCTATTCCGCCGCGCAATCCTATCGCGTGAATAAGGCAGATTGGCTGGAGGGCAAGTGGCGCGGCCTGCGGCAGGGCGATGCCGAGGAGGATACCGAGGAAGCAACCGCGGTGCCGCAGCATGCGCTGCATGAAGTGGGACTGGCGCTGGCAACGGTGCCGCCGAATTTCGATGTCAATCCGAAAATAGCCCGTCAGCTTGAGGCGAAGCGGGACATGATCGAGACCGGCGAAGGGCTGGACTGGTCCACCGCCGAGG
>DATJOH010000390.1:0-3063 GCA_035507235.1 Acetobacteraceae bacterium | reverse complement strand
CTGGATGATACGGGTGCGGTTCACCGGCTGGTACGAGCGAACACAGCTGGGCGAAAGAAATGTTCGTTCTTGAGAGAGAGAAAAATTTGGAGCGGGTGAAGGGATTCGAACCCTCGACCCCAATCTTGGCAAGGCAGCGGTCGTCGAATACATGTCACCAATGCCATCGGTGGCCCGAACGGATTGAATAACAATCAATTCGATACGAATTGGCCCCGAATTCCCTGGTCGTCACCTCATAACGAGCCGCGCCGAGTCTGAACCGTCGGGGCTGCTTTCCCGGCAGGTTCGGCAAAGCCGCGTAATTGCTGGCGAAGAAAGCGATTGCTTAAGCTATTGAAAATAATGGTGTCCCCGGCGGGATTCGAACCCACGGCCCCAGGATTAGGAATCCTGTGCTCTATCCGGCTGAGCTACGGGGACCTGGATCGCCCTATAGCCTACCCCAGACCTTCCGCCAAAACCCTTCCCACCGGCCGCCGAAACCCCAATCTTCCCAACGCGGCGCGTGCATGGGCAGACTGGCCCATCCAACCGGCCGGGAAAGAGAGACGGAATGACGGACGCCGCGGCGCTGCATCGGGCTACACTTACCCTCGATAGCCATATCGACATCCCCTGGCCCAACGGCGCCGATCCGTTCACCGCGACCGACCGTCATGTCGATTTGCCCAAAATGCGCGATGGAGGCCTGGATGCCGGGTGCTTCGTCGCCTTCGTGCCGCAAGGGCCGCGCACGGCGGCGGCGGCGCGGGATGCCACCGACCGCGCGCTCGCCATGCTTTCCACCATCCATGCCATGGGAGTAAGCCGCGACGGCATCGCAACCCGCCTCTGCCGCGGCGCCGACGACGTGGTGGCGGCGCGCGCCGCCGGCCAGCTCGCCATCATTCCCGCCATCGAGAACGGCTACGCCATCGGCGAGGATCTCGGCTTGCTGGAGCGATTCCGGGGACTTGGCGTCGCCTACGTCACGGTGACCCATAATGGCCATAACGGGCTCGCCGACAGCGCCAATCCGCGCCGCGACCTTGGCGACGCGCCGACTTTGCATGGCGGGCTTTCGGCGCTAGGGCGGGACGCCATTCGCGAAATGAACCGGCTCGGCATTCTGGTCGATGTCTCACACGTGTCGCGCCAGTCCATGCTGCAGGCGGTGGAGGTGAGCGCGGTGCCGGTGGTGGCCACCCATTCCTGCGCCACCGCCCTCTGCGACCACCCGCGCAACCTGGACGATGCCCAGCTCGACGCGCTGCGGGCCAGCGGCGGCCTGGTGCAGATTACCGCCATGCCGCCCTTCCTGCGCGCCCGCGGCCGATCGGATACCGTGGGCGTCGGCGAGTTCGTGGACCACGTCGATTACGTGGTGAAGCGGATCGGAGTTGAGCATTGCGGCATCAGCTCGGACTTCGACGGCGGCGGCGCGATCGTCGGCTGGCGCCATGCCGGCGAAAGCGGGAATATCACTACCGAGCTGGTGCGCCGCGGCTATGCGGCGAGCGATATTGCCGCCCTCTGGGGCGGCAATTTCCTGCGGCTGATGCGTGCGGCCGAGGCGCATGCGGCACCGCGCCTGCGCGCCGCTGGTTAACGTGGCGTGGCAGGGGGCGGTTATCGACCGCCGGCGTCTGTCCACGCCGGCGGCGGCCGCTGGTCGACGTCGCATAAAGCGCGCGTCACGTTGCGCACGATCAACACGCCGTCGTAGGTGACGAACAGCAGGAAAAAGACCCGCAGCAGGATGAGGAAAGCGCGATCGAGGCCTTCCCACCAGGCGGCCTCGTGGCGTCCGGCGGGCGCGACGGTGATTTTCTGCTGAGCGGACATAACGTGCGCCACGCGGCGGCTCCTGTGCTGCACGTGTGCCATATGCGATGCGGCGCATCAGTCCGCGATGCGGCATCGTGGGCGCCGGCGTAAAGCGCGGGTAAAGGTCCCGCGCACGGGGATTGGACTGGCGCGATAATCAAGTGGGATATGGCATGTCCGACAATATTCTTGTTCTTTACGGATCGTATCGATCGGACCGCATGGGCATTCGGCTCGCCAACTTCATTGTCGCCGGTCTGCGTGCCAGGGGGCAGGCCGCGGAGTTGATCGACGCGCGCGCCATCGGGCTGCCGATGTTGGACCGGATGTATAAGGAATATCCCGCCGGCGCGGCACCGCCGGCGATGACGGAACTCGCGGCGAAA
The DNA here is from genome assembly GCA_035507235.1 of Acetobacteraceae bacterium. GTDB lineage: Bacteria > Pseudomonadota > Alphaproteobacteria > Acetobacterales > Acetobacteraceae > CAJCIS01. The sequence goes on along the minus strand of DATJOH010000390.1, from coordinate 868 downwards.
ATTCGCGCGGCCGCCGGCTTCATCTTCGTGATCGGCGAATATAATTGGGGCGTGCAGCCAGGATTGAAAAACCTCACCGATCATTTCCTGGAAGAATGGTATTGGCGGCCGGCGGCAATTGCCAGCTACTCGGGCGGCCGGCTCTCCGGCGCGCACGCCGCCACCGCCTGGCACGGCATCCTGTCCGAAATGGGCATGGTGGTGATTTCCAGCGCGCTTGCCGTCGGGCCAATCCGCGAGGCGCTGGACGCGGATGGCGTGCCGACTGGGTCCGCGGGCGAAGCCTTGACGCGCGCCTTCCCGCTATTTGCGGATGATCTCACCTGGTGGATGGAAGCCGCCAGCGCGCAGCGTGCACGAAGGGCCCCGCCCTACTAGCGCAGCCGAGACGGGCGCAACCAACTCACGCTCAGATGTCGCGTTTTTCACGCCGGTTTAACTGGCGATCGGGCCCACACATCCCAGGTTGAGTGACAAGCGGCGGCACAGTCCCCCCCGATGTCGTCGCTCGGGTCTCCGCGCCGGCGGCCAATGCGCCGTCGGCCGGAGGCCTACCTTTTCTGCGCTGGAAGAAAAAAGAAGGCTTCTTTTTTGAAAAAAAGAAGCAAAAAACTTTTGCTCGTTTGCCGTATCTTCCGAGCCAATCACGCAACACGAGTGCTGCCCGCAACAGAAAAAAGTTTTTTGGTTCTTTTTTTAAAAAAAGAACACTCTTCCTTTTTATCTTTAATACGATACGAGATTACCCGCCCACGAGCGCAATCCGTCGAGAAAAATCGCGGGCCACGGCGTGAACGTGCGGCTCGCGCATGATCGTGAGGTGGGTGGCACCGGTAATGCGAACTACCTGCGTGGCGGCAGCGACGTT
>DATJOH010000389.1:0-5978 GCA_035507235.1 Acetobacteraceae bacterium | reverse complement strand
CAGCAACTGGCGCGAACGGCGGGCCGCCTCGACATCCGTGCGCAGCGCTTCAACGTTGACAACCGGCGCGGCGACATCGGCGCGCACTTTTGCCATATCGACCAGAAATGCCGACTGCGCCGCGATGATTTCATCCATATGGTTATCGATCGCCTGGCGCATCGTGTCGGCATCCGCCGCGGAAAGCCCCAGGATGACGCGCTCAAAAATCCGCTCGGCGATCTTTCCCCCGGCGGTTTGCAGCAAGGTCGCGGGCAAGACGTGCGGCACATGATGGATCCGCCACCAACTGCCGCCAACAAAGGCGGCGAGCAGCAGATTGAGGCCAAGCGAGATCGTGAGGGCCAGGCGGAGACGTCTGGTGTCGCGGGGCGGGGCAGGGGCGGTCACTGGGCATTTCCCAATGTCGCCGACAGGGACAGGTCCAACAGCGCCGTAAGGCCGCCCGTGCCGGGCGAGGCGAACATCGGCGCGCGGAGGCCGGCGGCGGCGCCGGCCAGGGTTACGACGAGCAGGAAGCCGGCGAAGCGTGGGGCGAGCAGCCAGCCGAAACCTTGTTCCGATTGCTCGCGCCGGGCGGCGCGCAAGGCATTGTCGGCCAGACAGCGCAGCCGCGCCGGCTCGGTGTCGACCACGGGGAGGTGCCTGAGATCGAGCGCGGCATGCAGGCTGGCGCGGAGTGCAGCTTCATCCGGCTGCGCGTCGCGGCGACGCGGCCAGCCAAAAAACGACATCATGACGAGCTTCCTTTCGCGGCGGTCACGCCGACCTGGCGTTCCACGGCTTCGCGGGCACGATGCAGCAGCGACCAGAAGGCGCGCAGCCGCAGGCCGAGTATATCCGCGGCCTCCTGGCCGCTCACTTCTTCGACGTAGAACAACAGGAACGCGGCACGTTGCCGCGCGGGGAGCGCTTGCAACGCACGCTGTATCAGGGACATCGACTGCGCGCGCATCAGCGCGGTTTCGGCGTCCGGCTCGCGGCTTGGTACATCGTCGGCCAGTTCGATGTTCACATGGGCATGGCGGCTGGGGGCGCGCAGCCGGTCGGCGCACAGGCGCCAGGCGATCATCGACATCCAGCCGGGCAGGCCAGCGCGCGCCTGATCCCAGTCGGCCGCGTGCTGCCACACCCGCAGCAGCGTATCCTGCGCCACTTCGTCCGCTTCGGCCGCCGAGCCGAGCATACGCTGCGCGAGCCGCAACACCCGGCCACCATGCAGCAGCGCGACGTCGCGCAGCGCGGCTTCGTCGCCAGCCACGATCCGGGCCATCAACGCGGCGTCCCGCCCGGCAGGATCGATAGCCAGCATGCGCAAAGCTTAGTCGGCATGACGCGGCAAGGCGACGTTCGGCGACCTGACAGCCACGTGCTGGACGGCGTTATGGGGGAGAGCGCGGGACATGCTTGGCAAGGGTTCCGTGATGCCTGGCTTACGGGCGTGGCGGCAAAACTTTTCGCGACCTTCTTGGGGCACATCCAAAAGTCGCAGAAGAAATATTATGCCAACTCGATATCCGCCGTTTGCCGGTTGTCAGGTATCGGCGCCACCGCGCATCGTGCCGCGCACGTGCTGCCCGGAAAGCTCGCTCTCATGCGCTATGCCCTCGTCCTCGCCATGCCGGTTCTGCTCGCTTCCATGCCGGCCGCCGCCGATAGCCTGCCGGATGTCGATGTCGGCTTGTGGGAATGGACGAGTGTCGTGCACCTCGATCAATCGACGATTCCGTCACTGGATCTGGACCGGCTGCCGCCATCGGTGCGCGCGCAGGTGCAAGCCGCGATGCAACGCGCGTCCGGTCCGCATACGTATCGCGGCTGCCTCACGGAAGAAAAACTCCGCAAGGGTTTCGCGGTCGGCCGGCAGGGCAAGGAAGCCGCCTGCACCCGCCATCTCATCTCGAGTTCATCCACGGCGCTGGCATTTACCGTCGAGTGCCAAAGCTCGCAGGGCGATATCGCAACGCATGTCGCCCTGACGGCAACCGACCGCCGTTCCATGGACGGCCTGGTCACCCGCGTCGTGCCGGGCCAGCAAGGCCCGGGCCCCGTGCTGGCGCATATCACCGGCAAATGGCTCGGCGCGGATTGCGGCGACACGAAGTAACGGCTACGCGGCCGGCATATGTTGCGCGCCGCCATCATCTGGCAACCCACGCCACAGAAGCCATGTCAAATAGCTGATTTTGCTGGCAAATCGCCCTGGCACGGGGCATGCAAATCGCCCTGGCACGGGGCATGCAAATCGCCTCCGGTATTCACCGCATCCTCCACATGGAGCACGCCGTATGATCCGCCTCGCTCTCGCATTTGTCCTCGCCGCCGGTGCCGCTGACGCGGCCACCCGTCACATGAGCGTTCCGGGAACGTCGCTCACCATCGATTCGCCGTGCGCACGCCAGGTGATCGTCGATCCTGACCCGGCCTACCCAAACGACATCGTGCTGGAAGCAACCGCCGACCACGAGGAGGAAACCGATCTGCTGGTGCTGACCGGCGGCGATGAACCGCGGCTCCGCGTGCAGGATCAGGATCATTGCTGGCGGCCGGATTTCGGCCTCGATTTCCACCCGACGCTGGTGATCACGCTGCACGTGCCGCCGAAAAGCCCCATCAAGATCGATGAAAGCGGTGCGTCGACCTATCGGCTTGGCGCCATCGGCGGGCCTCTCAGTTTCGACCTCAGCGGCGCTGTGAATTTGCAGGCGGCCGACATCACGACCCTCGATGCCTCCATCAGCGGCACCGGCCAGGTCCGCATCGCGCACGCCGACGGCAACCTGACCGCCGATCTCTCAGGCACAGGCGGCATCGAGCTCAGCGACGCCATGATCCCGGAAGCCAGCCTGGACATTTCCGGCATGGGTGGATTTCATCTGGCCGACGGCAGCATCGGCAAGCTGAAACTGTCCAGCAGCGGCACCGCCGCGGTGACGATCGGCGGCACGGTGGGCGATGCAAGCCTGGAGATTTCCGGCGTCGGCAAGGTGTCGATCGCCAAGCTTACTGGGTCGCTAAGCAAGGATATCAGCGGCATGGGCGACGTTGTTATCGGCAATCAGACGAACAGGTAGCGCGTCACCGAAGACCCGGCGCTTAAGAGGTTCAATCGCTGAAAGCAGGGCGGTTGCCGAAGGCTGATAGAAATGCTCGTTGAATCAAAGAGCTGGAGCGGCGAGACGGGTACAGGGGAGTTTCCGGTCAGGATGGTACCGCTCTAGGCTTAACATGATCTTTTTGCTTCTTTTTTTCAAAAAAAGAAGAGTCTTCTTACTCAACGATTTCCAACACCTGGCCATCAACACCCGGCTCCACGCCGGCCGGCAGATGCGCGGCCAGCCAGGCGAAATCCATATCGATGCCCATGTGCGTCAGCACGGTGCGCCGCACGCCGAGCCGCGCCCGCCATGCCAGTACCAGCTCCAAATGGGCATGGGTCATGTGCGGCGCGCGCTGAAAGCAGCTCACCAGCCAGGTGTCGACGCCTTGCAGAGCCGCGAAGGCCGCCTCGTTCAGCCGCACCAGGTCCGTGCTGTAGGCGAAGCCGCCGACGCGCAGCCCCAGCGTGTGCATCACGTGGTGGTCCTGATCGAAGCTGCTTATGGAAAATCCCGCAGCCTCAATGGTCTGGCCCGGTGTGATAACATGCGTGTCGAGCACCGGTCGGTAGAAAACCGGCGGCTCCCAGGGTTTGAACACGTAGTCGAAACGCCGCCGCAGCTCGGCGAATGTCGTTTCCGTCGCAAAGGCCGGCAAGGCTTTGCCCGCGATGCGGTTCAGCAGGCGCACGTCGTCCAGGCCGGTGATGTGGTCGGCGTGCGCGTGGGTGAAAATGATGGCGTCGATGCGCGGCACGCCGCAGGCCAGCAACTGCGCGCGCATGTCCGGGCCGGTGTCCACGAGGACACGGCCCCCCTGCCCTTCGATGACGATCGAGCTTCGCGTGCGGCGGTTGCGCGCATCTTCGGGATTGCAGGCGCCCCAATCGCCCTTGCCATCCGCGCCGCCAAGCGTCGGCACACCGGTACTACCGCCGGTGCCGAGGAGAATGACCCGCATCGGGCGATCAGGCCGCCTTGCGGAACAGACGGCGGAAATTCGCGGTGGTGAGATCGGCGACCGCCTCCGGCGTCAGGCCCCTCACTTCCGCCAGCACGCGCGCCGTGTGCTGCACATGCGCCGGCTCGTTGCGTTTGCCGCGGAATGGCACCGGCGCAAGGTAGGGGCTGTCGGTCTCCACCAGCAGTCGTTCCGCCGGAAGATCGGCGGCGATCTGCCTCAATTCACCGGATTTCGGGAAGGTCAGGATGCCGGAAAAGCTGACATAGCCGCCGATCGCGACGGCGCGCTCGGCAAGCGTCCGGCCCGAACTGAAGCAGTGCAGAAGGAAGTTGAATGTCTGGCCGGCATCCTTCTGTTCCTGAAGGATCGCGAAGGTATCTTCGTCGGCGTCGCGGGTATGGATGCAGAGCGGCAGCCCGGCCAGCGCTGCCGCTTGTATGTGGCGGCGAAACACGTCCGCCTGCACGTCGCGCGGCGAGCGGTCATAGAAATAATCGAGCCCGGCTTCGCCGATGCCGATGACTTTCGGGTGCGCGGCGAGCGCGGCAATCTCCTGCGCCTGCGGCAAATCCTCCTCCGCGGCGTGGTGCGGATGGGTGCCGACGGTGCACCACAGATCCGGCTCGGCCTCGGCCAGGGCGATCTGCTCCGCGGCGCGCGAAAGCCTTGTGCCGATGGTCACCATCTGGCCGACGCCGGCAGCATGGGCGCGCGCCAGAACGTCCGGCCGCTCGGCAACCGTATAGTAGTCCAGATGGCAGTGTGAGTCGATCAACATCAGAGAATTACGCCGCTTCTTCAACGTAGCGTGGGAACACACCTTGCGGCGGCGGCAAGGTCGTGCCCGCCGGCAGCGGCATCGCCAGATCAGCAAAAAGGCGGTCCGCCGCCGGCGCGCCGAGTTGATCCAGCATGCGGCCCATGCTGTCCGGCATGAAGGGTTGCAGGAGCGTGGCGACGGCGCGCAGCACATCCACGAGTACCCGCAGCACATCCGCCATGCGGGCCGGGTCGGTTTTGCGCAGCGCCCATGGCGCCTGCCTATCTATATAGGCATTGCCGGCGCGAATGACTTTCCACGCTTCCTCCAGCGCCTCATGCAACGCCTGCCGGTCCATCGCGGCGCGCATCCGGTCGGGCAGCACGGCAATATCCGCCAGCATGGCCGCATCGTCCGGCGTCACCGCGCCCTGGGCCGGCAGCACGCCGCCGCAATTGCGCGCGATCAGGCTGACCGAGCGCTGGCACAGATTGCCAAGATCGTTGGCCAACTCCGTGTTCATGCGGGAAACCAGCGCGCGATCCGAAAAATCCGCGTCATTGCCGAACGGCACTTCGCGCAGCAGGAAAAACCGCACCGGATCCACGCCATAGCGGGCCGCCAGCGCCAACGGGTCGATGACGTTACCGACCGATTTGCTCATCTTGACGCCCTCGGCGGTCCACCAGCCATGCGAGAACACCCGCTTCGGCGTTGCCAGACCCGCGGCCATCAGCAGCGCCGGCCAATAAATGGCGTGAAACCGCTGTATGTCCTTGCCGACCAGGTGCAGATCGGCCGGCCAGTAAGGCCATAAAGCCGAGGATTCATCGGGATAGCCAAGCGCCGTGATGTAGTTCGCGAGCGCATCCACCCACACATAGATCACATGGCCGGGCGCATCCGGCACCGGAATGCCCCAGGTAAAGCTGGTGCGGCTCACCGAAAGATCGGTCAGCCCGCCGCGGATGAAGCTCAGCATTTCGTTCCGTTTCCCCGGCGGCCCGACGAAATCCGGGTTTTCCTCGTAGTGTCGCAGGAGCGGTTCCTGCCACTGGCTCAGCCGGAACAGGTAGTTAGGCTCCCGCACCCACTCCACCGGCGCCCCGGTCGGCGCAACGCGGGTGCCGTCGGGCAAGGTGGTCAGCTCATCCTC
>DATJOH010000388.1:0-8504 GCA_035507235.1 Acetobacteraceae bacterium | reverse complement strand
AAGCGTCACGAACGTCCGTGTCGCGCCCCCCCTTCTCCCCTGACAAATAGTCGGGGTTTTGGGCCCCCGGCCCCAATGGGGGTCCAGGGGGCAAAGCCCCCTGGTCGCCGAAGGCAATCCCAGAGCATCGAACTCCAAGGCGGCTGGCATAATCCCTATCCCGTCATCGGGCGCGGTGTCTGCTTCACGTGCTGCCACGCCGTTTCCATGGCGGCGAGTCCTGCTTCAGCGGGCGTCTGGCCCTCGTGCGCGAGAAGCTGTTCCACGGCCGCAAAGCGCGTGCTGAATTTTTCGTTGGCGCGGCGCAATGCGGCTTCCGGGTCCAGCGACAATTTGCGCGCCAGGTTGGCCAGCACGAACAGGATGTCGCCCAATTCGTCCTCCAACCTGTCGGGATCGGCGGCCGGCAGTTCGGCGCGGAGTTCCGCCAGCTCTTCCTCCAGTTTGGCCAGCACAGCGTCGGCGTCCGGCCAATCGAAGCCGACGCGCGCGGCGCGCTTCGTGAGTTTCTCCGCCCGCGTCAAGGCCGGCAACGCCCGCGGCACACCGGCCAGCACGCCCCGTTCGGCGCGCGCCGCGCGCTCGGCCGCCTTGCCGTCCTCCCAGGCCGCGCTATGGGCGGCATCCGCGCGCGCCGGCTCGTCGCCGAACACGTGCGGGTGGCGACGCACCATTTTTTCGCCTATGGCGGCGGCGACGTCGGTGAACGCGAATGCGGAACGTTCTTCCGCCAGGCGGGCGTGATAAACCACCTGGAACAGCAGGTCGCCGAGCTCATCCTTCAGCGCAACGATGTCATTGCGGCCAATGGCATCAGCAACTTCATAGGCTTCCTCGATCGTGTAAGGCGCGATGGAGGCGAAATCCTGCTGCTTGTCCCATGGGCACCCGGTGTCGGGATGGCGCAATGCCGCCATGATGGCGAGCAATCGCTCCAGCGGCGCGCTCGGCAGGCTCATGCGGCACCCGGTTGGACTTCGGGCCGCGCGGCGTCGAAGGCCGGCAGGGCGAGGCAGGTTTGCTCGATTGCGGTGATGCGCGGAAACGGTGTCAAATCGGTGCCGAACCGGCGCGCGTTGGCGACCTGCGGCACAAGCATGACGTCGGCCAGGGTAACGCCGTCGCCGCAGCAATACGGCGCCGAAAGCATCTGCTCCAGGGCGGTGAAGCCGGTGGTGATCCAGTGGCGGTACCACACGTCCACTTTGTCCTGCGCCACGTTGAAATTGTTGCGCAGATAAGTAAGCACGCTGAGATTGTTCAGCGGATGGATGTCGCAGGCGATCAGCGCGGCTATGCCGCGGACATGCGCCCGCGCAATGGGGTCACGCGGCAGCAGCGGCGGGTCGGGGTAGGTTTCCTCCAGCCATTCCAGGATGGCGGGCGACTGGATGAGGGTAGTGCCGTCATCCAGCACCAGGGCCGGCACGCGGCCCTGCGGGTTGATGGCGCGGTAGGACGGCGCGTCCTGCTCGCCGCCATTTCGCAGCAGGTGGATCGGCACCATCTCGACGGCAATTTTCTTCAGGTTGAGCGCGATCCGCACGCGATAGGTAGCGGAGGAGCGAAAATACTCGTAGAGTTTCATGCGCGACTCGCTCGGCGGATCGCGCGACTCTGCGGCAGAAGGACACTGCCTGCCAAGGCCCAGGCGAAATCAGGCCGGCAGGAATTTCGCGAGCGACAATGTGCCGAGATTCGCCAGCAACTGATACGACGCCTGCAACTGCGTCTGCGCCTGCGAAACCTGCGCCGCCACTTGCGAAAGATCCGCGTCCTGCAGGTTGCCAAGTTGCGTTTGCAGCACGGTGTTGGTGGCACTGAGCTCGGTGCCGGCATTTGTCACCATCTGCTGGCGGATGCCGAGCGCGCCGATATCCGTGTTGATGGCCGAGACACTGCCCTGCAGCGTGGCAACGGTGTTCTGCACAAAGGGCAGGAAGTTCGGATCGCTAGCCTGTGCTTGCGTCAGCGAACCGAGCTGGGCCAGGCTCATCAATATGTCGCGTGTGTAGGAGCCGGTGCTGGTCGTCCCGACACCAGTGGAGGAGGCATCGCTATTGGTGGTGGCAAGCGGCGCCAAGACCACCCGCTCGCCGCCACCAAGATCCACTTCGCTTTGTGCACCCGCCGCTTCCAGGGACGCCGAAAAGGGTGACGTGCCACCTGGCGACGCGGCGGCAAGGTTGGCTGCCGTGGTGGCGGCGGCACCGTTGGTGCCGAGGTTCGAAACCGCTGTCGCAATTGCCGTATAGAACGCCGACTGCGTCATGCTGCCGGGATCGGGGATCGGCGGCGTGTTGCTGTCCTGGCCGGCGAATACATACACACCGCCAACCTGCGTGTTGAGCAGGCCTGCCACTTGCTGTAGCGCACTTTGCGCCGAGGCGGCGACGGGACCGACGGCGCCCTCCGTGGTCTCCATCGTAGTGGCCTGGGCCGCGAAATTGCTGGCGATCGATTCAATTTGGCCGAGTGCCGCCTGCGCCGCCTGTTGTATGGTGCTGGCGTTCTGCGTGTTCGTCTGCAACGCTGTATTACCGGCGATTTCGACCGTCAGGTTGAGCGCCGGCGCGGCATTTGCGCCCAGGCCGCCATAATTGCTGGCAAGATAGCCGCTGGCGGTTTCCTCCGACAATTGCGAAATGTTCGCCTTCACCTGATAGGTGGATGACAGTATCTGATTGAGTGTGCCGAAATCCGTCGGCGCGATGGCGAAGCTCATGATGAAGGGCCAAATTTCAGTTGCCGGGTGTCAGATGGCGGGATCATAAGCGAGAGACGTTACTGGATTGCTTGCAGCAGCGTGCTGTACATGCTCTGCACCGCGCTGATAATCTTCGCATTCGCCCCGTACGCATTTTGCAACTGCACCATCATCGACATTTGCGTATCCATGTCCACACCAACGGACGAGGTCAGCTGGTTGGAAAAGGCGCTTTGCGTCGCCGCGGTTTCACTGGCCGCGCTGGCGGCATCGCCGGCGTCCGCGGATTGTGAGCCGGTGATGTCGGTCGCGAAATCACCGAGCGTTGCCGGCGCGCTGAAGGGTGCGGCAAGATTGCCGGCGGGGCCAAGCCCGGTAGTAGTGCTGGCCGGCTGCGTCACGCCCGCCTGAACCTGCGAGCCCAGGGAGAAATTCAGCACACGATTGATCATGTCCGTAAAGCCGGCAAGATTGTTGGGATTTGGCGTAAATGCGCTGGCGCCGGTGGCGCTGCCCGCCACTGCATGCGTGCCATCGCGCACCAGGGCGGGGTTGGCAACGACCGCGGGATTGACGGTAATGGCACTCGCGAATCCAATATAATTCGCCTGCGCCGGTGTGCCGCCGGAAGCAGGAACATTGCCCTGACCGTCGGAAAATAGCGTGAGGCCCTGGGCATCGAACCGGCCCGCCAGATTTTGCGAAAATTCGTCAAGCTCGCCCTGATAGGTGGGAATGGTGCTGTCGCGCAACGTCAGATTGGCGCCAATCGATCCGCCGGTGATCTGGCTGGTGATATCCGTCGCGCCGAGCATGATGCCGGGCAAGCCGCCGCCGGGATAGAAGGTGGTGGGCCCCGTGGTGGCCGCGGCAATTGAGAGCGGATCGGGCGTGTGGGTGGGCAGTTGCGCGCCGCCGGCGGTGAACACAAGCATGTCGCCATTCGGCTGCTCGGCGAAGCGCGTATCGGCAAGTCCCGAAATGCTGGTGAGCAGGCCGTTGCGTTGGTTTTCCAGGTCCGCGGTATCCCCCCCGCTCGCTTTCAGCGAAACAATCTGGCTGGAAATGCTGCCAACCTGGCCAAGCAAGCTGTTCAATTGCGACACGCTCGAGACGAGATTGTCCTGCGCTTCCTGCCTGGTCTGCGCATAGGCCCCGGAAACCGCGTTGATGCCCTGGGTCAGCGATTGTGCGGCGCTAACCACCGCCGCCTGCTGCGTCTGGTCGGACGGATCATTCAGCAACGCTGAAAATGCGGTCTGCACATTGCCAAGCAGGCTGCCGAGATCGTTGCCCTGTCCTACCGTGCCGAGCATCGGCTGCAGCTGCGTGAGAGCCGCATTCGTGACCGCGGTACCGCCCGACTCCGCATTCTGGCCATAAAGCACTGCCGCAAGCGCCGCATTGCTCGCAAGCTGCGTCGGGCCATTGCGCACGCCAAAGCCGATGCCGCCGGCGTCCAGGCTCTCCGCCGTCGTGTTTTCCGTCGCATAGCCAGCATTGTTCGCATTCGCAATGTTCTGCGATATGACGGAGAAACCGAAATTGATATTCGCGAGACTGGTAGTCGCGACGCTTAGCGAGGAGTCGAGACTCATCGTTAAAGGCCTGTGGTTGCAGTGGCAAAGCAGGGAGTAAAGGAAGATTCTTCTTTTTCTGAAGAAAAAGAAGCAAAAAGACTTTTGCTTATGCTTCGCAGCCTATTTCTACCTGGGTTCATTGCTTCATATCCAGCGTCGTCTGCAGCAGCTGATTGGCGCTGGTGATAACTTTCGCATTCGCGCCGTACGCCTCTTGTGCCACGATCAGATTGGAAAGTTGGGTTGCTATATCTACGTTGCTGCCTTCTGTGGAGCCGGTCACCAAACTACCGGCGCCGTTCTGATTCTGGTCCTGCGAAATGGCGACACCGGATTGCGCCGTGACCGTAAAGGCCTGGCCATTCTGGCGCTGCAGCCCGTCCGGATTTTCGAACGTCACCACCGGCACCTGCGCCACAGTGACCGATTGACCGTTATCGTAATTGGCGCTGACGGCACCGGTGGACGCGATGGAAATGCCGGTAAAGGCACCTGGCGCCGAGCCATTTTGGGTAATGCTGTGCAGATCGTAGTCCGTGCCGGCGAACTGCGTGACACCATTGGTACCGCCGAACGTGCCGAGATCGAGTTTGATCGATTGCGCGTTGCCGTTGAAACTCGGGGATAGCGTGACGCTCGCATCGTTCGCCGTGCCCGGCGCATTCACCGCGACGCCACCCGTGGCGCCCGTCAATGTGGCGAGCGTGCCGTCGGCGTTGAAGGTGACATTCACCGAGCCTATGGTGGCGCCGCCGCCATTGTCCGGCGAACTCAGCGATAATGTCCAGGCGTTCGCGCCGGTCTGCGCCCAACTGGTATTCAGGTCGTGCGACGTGCCGGTGGCATCGTACACCTGCACCGTGGAGGAAAGATTGCTGGTGCTGCTGGGCGTCGCGGGGACATTCGCCAGCAACGAAACGCTGGACGTCGCCACCGGCTGGAATTGCGTCTGCGTGATCTTGAGCGGCGCCATGGCGCTGGTGTTCACTGAGCCGGTGGCCTGGTTGACATTCCAGCCGTCCAGATATTCGCCGGAGCTGTTCACCAGGTAGCCATTCTGATCCAGCGAGAAATCACCGTCGCGGCTATAATATTGCTGCGAACCGAAATTCGGCTGACCCGAGCTCGTGGTACCGGTCTGTTCGGAAACCGCGAAGAAACCGTTGCCGTCGATCGCCATGGCAAGCGGATCGGTGCTCTGCTGGATCGAGCCTTGCACATTGTTCTGATAATCCGGCCGTGTGACGACACTGCCGGACTGGTTTTGCGTCGCGGTGCTGGTGGTCAGATAGTCGACGAAACTGGTGTTCGTCGATTTGAAGCCGATCGTCTGGCTATTGGCGACATTGTCGCTGATATTGCTGAAAGCGGCGGATTGCGCGTTCATGCCGCTGATGGCCGTGCTCATCGCACCGAAGAGAGACATTTTTTCGGCTCCTAACGAAATTGCCGACGCCGCGGCGCCCATGGTTCGCGCTAGCATGTGCAGCTTGCGTGCCATGGGGCGAGGCCAAGGAAATCCGTGGCGCATGGCACCGCGGCCCGCAAGGCGGCGGCGCAGTGCGGCAAATTTTGCCGGGCCGATCCTGCCTGGAAGCTGGGGCGAAATGGCGAATTTCCGCCGCGCTCAAGCTGGCAGCCGGCTTGCAAGAAGCGGCCCCGGAGAATTTTGCATGTCCCCCATCGAGGCCACCCCGGCCGCATCCACGTCCGTGAGCCCGCCGCCGCGCAACACAGCAGCGAGCACGGCGAATGCGGGCGCCGATTTTCAGTCCCTGCTGGCCGTGCTTGCGGGCGCGCCTGCTGCGGCGCCGGCCTCCGGGGTTGCCGCTACGCCCGCTAAAGCGCAAAGTGCAACGACGACGCGACCGGCCCGGGACAGCGATAGCCTATCGAAAAAAACTAAGCCAAAAACCGCGGACAAACCGACCCCGCAGGCGGGCGCCGCGCCGGTCCCGAATGCGCCAAATCCGCCCAATGCAGCGATGTCCGCGAACGGAACCGCGACGGTCGCCAATAACGGCACCACACAGCAGAGCAACGATGCGACCGACAAGTCGCCTGAGGGCAATGGGCAGTCCGCCAGCGTATCGGCCTCGCCGGCATCACCGCAGACCGCACAATACGCGGCCGCGGACGCAGCGCAGCAGGCGCCCGAAGCGGCGCAGGACGCGCATGAGGAAAATAACGCGAATTTCGCCGCCACGCTGAATGACGCCAGCACACAGCCGACCTCAGGTCCACCGACCGAGGCGGTGGTGGCCGCGGTGGCTCAGCCGATCGGCGGCCCGCAAGCCGCAAGCCCGACCGCGCATACCGCGCCGGCAAGCGCGACGCCGCCGGCGACGCCAATGGCGCAGGTCGTGCACGCTGTGGCCGCGGTGCACGTGGCACCTGGCGCGCAAGGGCAGGTCACGATCCATTTGCAGCCCGGCGAAATGGGCGCCGTGCAGGTCCGGATCGAACGCGCGCACGACGGTACCGCAACGGTGACGGTGCAGGTGGAGAAAGCGGACACGCTGCACACCATGCAGCAGGACATTTCCCACCTGCACCAGGCGCTGGATCGCGCCGGCGTCTCACCCGAGCAGCGGCAGGTTTCGCTGCAACTGGCGCCTCCGGCAAGCTCCGGCGGTTTCAGCGCCGGCGCCGATGCCGGTAGCGGCGGCCAGCGTGGCGGCCAGCCGCAGCCCCAAGCGCGCGGCGGCGCGCCGCAAGCCGATCAGGACTTTGAGGACGAACAGACGGCGCCGCGGTGGGTGGCAGCCGGCATCAATATCACCGCGTAAGGAGTTTCCGCCATGAGCGGCACCATCACGGGTTCACAGTCGCTTTCCGCCGCCGCTGACGCCGCAGCCGCGGCAACGGCGGTAACCAGCAACAGCGGCACCTCCGCGTCCAGCACCGCGAGCGCGGTGGGCACCAATGCGCTGCAGCAGCTCGGTACGAATTTTAACCAATTCCTGAGCCTGCTGATGACGCAGTTGCAGAATCAGGACCCGACGCAGCCTATGGACAGCAACTCGTTTACGACCGAACTCGTGCAATTCACCGGCGTGCAGCAGCAGGTGGCAACCAATACCAGCCTGAGCCAGCTGATTTCGCTGCAGCAGACCAGTCAGGTGCTGCAATCCTCCACCCTGGTGGGCCACCAGGCGACGGTTTCCTCCAACGAAATCGCCTTGCAAAACGGATCGGGCGAAGTCTCGTTCACCGGCACGGCTGGCCAGCAGGTGGCAGTCGCGGTAGTAAACTCCTCTGGCTTGCCAATCATGAATGCAACATTAACCGCAGCCGCTGGCACCAACACCTGGCAATGGAATGGCACTGACAATACCGGCGCCGCGGTGCCGGACGGCGCCTATCGCGTGGCCGTGGAAGCAGCCCCGGCCGGCGGCGGCGCGGCGGTGGCATTGCCGTTCTCCGTCGTTGGCACCACAACCGGCGTTTCCAGCAACGGCACGACGACAATGCTGGATATGGGTGCGCTTTCCGTGCCGCTTTCGGCGGTAGAGAGCGTCAGTAGTAATTAGCGGAGGGCAAGGAAGAAGAAAGTATTTCTTTTTTGAAAAAAAGAAACAAAAAACTTTTGCCCCTGGCATGAAGCCGCGCGCCCAAATGTCCAGATCCAGCGCCCCCTAACAGACAAAGTTTTTTGGCAAAAAACTTTTGCTTGTTTTGGCGCGAGCCTTCGAGACTGAAACTCATCGCAGAAGTCGCGCGGCTTCCACTCTGACGGGGTAGGCGACTGTGCCTTTTTTGTTTACCGTGCTGTACGGATCGGCTGCCGCGACTTCCCTTATTCTCCCGCGCGCCACCTCGGTGTTGAAAATGGAAAGAGCGCGGAGCGATAGTAGGCGCAATTTCCAATCTTGGTCATGCGATTGCACGAGAAATAAGGTCCGAAGTCGAGTTCTATCGATATCGTTCGTTATGATATGATGCTCGAGCATATACGTAATGATCGATGAGATATACCATTTATGTTGTCTGAAGCTAGGCAAGTCGTAAAGCGTCAATAACCGCGGCAACACCTGATCTCCAAACGCACCGATGGCGCCGACGTTGCTGGCGCCGTCCTCGACAACCGTTGGGTTTAGGAGTACCTTTAAGGCCTCGGGATCGTGCAATGCTCCAACAGCGGCACTGAGCGCTGCCCAATATTCTGACTCGCCTTCGGTCATAATGCGCGATCTGTCGCCTTTTGCGACGTCAAC
>DATJOH010000387.1:0-6260 GCA_035507235.1 Acetobacteraceae bacterium | reverse complement strand
AGCCAGTCCCAATGGGTTAATTCGGACTCTATCCGAAACGGACGAAAGTTTTTTGGTTCTTTTTCTCAAAAAAGAACTGCTTTCTTCCCTTTCTTTTCAAACCGTTGCCCACCTCGGGCGCAGGCCCGCGAGCAGAAAATCCCGAACCACGGCGATGGTGGCCGCATCCATCAGCGCTGGCGCATGCCCGCACTCCGACACGGTGTGGCTGCGCGCTTTCGTAGCCATACGCGCGAAAGTATCCGGCAGCAGCAAATCGCTCTCGGCGCCGCGCAGCACCAGCATCGGCAAATCGATACGATCCCAGATTGGCCACATGTCGAGATCGCGCGGCGGCGTGGCGCGCATCGGCACGGCAATCGCGGGATCGTAATGCAGCGTGTAGCCACCTTGCGGCAGCGCGCGCACGCTGGTTTCGGCCAGGTGGCGCCATTGTGCATCCGTGAGCTTGCCGAACGGCGCATGGACGTGGCGCAGCCATGCCTCGGCCTTTTCGATATCGGCGAAGTACGGTGCGGCGCCGACATAGTCGCCTATTCGTTGCAGGGCGGCCTCGGGGAGAAATGGGCCGATATCGTTGAGCACCAGGCGCTCGATCGGCGCGCCGGGGGCAGCCGCTGCCAGCATGCCGCAAATGCCGCCAAGCGAGGTGCCAACCCAGGCAACCGGGCGCGCGAACAGGGCGAGCAAGTTGGTCAGCGCCGCGATATAGGTAGGCGGCTGATAGAGAAGCGGGTCGGGTAGCCAGTCCGACCCGCCGCGGCCGGGCAGGTCCGGACAGAGGACGTGGAACCGGTCGGCAAGGGCGGCGGCGAGCGTGTCGAAATCGCGACCGGTGCGGGTGAGACCGTGCACGCAGAGCACGGGCGGCGCCGCGGGATCGCCCCAGGCGGTGTAGGCGAGGCGGCGAAAGCCGTTCTCGTGCCAGTAAATCGTCTCACACAAGGTCGGTTGAGCAGGCATTGCCACTGCCGCCTTCACGGCGCGACCCGGATGACATGCGGATCGCGCCGGTAGAAGCAGATGAAGGGCGCGGTAGTGCCGTTGCTGACGTGCGTGCCTGCGCACGTCAGCTTGTTGCCATTGTCCCATAGCTTGCAGCCGGAATCGTTGGCTTCGGATCCCGATCGAAACATTATATGCAGGCCACCATCCGGCAGTATCGACACACTGGCCATCGTCGGCGGATTTCTGCCGTCATTCACTACGTGTTCGGTCCCGTCTTCCGGCACGTCGACGATCATCGCAGCCTCGGTGTTGTTCGCGAAATATTCATCAAACCGCGCCGCGAACCGGCTACCGTCGTCATGAGCAATCTGCATCACGTCGCCGACGATGGGCGGCCCTTCGCCAAGGTTGGATGGCAGCGTGGACTGGGTGGGGTCCCAAATCCAGTAACCTTCATAAGTATGCCCGACCGGTTGCGCGGACGCGGCCGTCGCCAAGAGCATCAGGGAGGCGCCGAGGCGGAGCATTGTGAGGGACCTGCGTCGTGCGAAGCGCCTATCGTGTGCCACGGCCTCGACACAAGCCAAAACGCCTTGCCGCAATGTGCTGACCATTGGCTCCATGGCGACTAATGTTGCCGCGCAGCATCGGAGTCGCCCGCCATGGCCCTGATCATCACGGTAGCCCAGCAGAAAGGCGGCGCCGGCAAGACCATGCTGGCGGCGAACCTGGCGGCCGCGTGGGCACCGACGCGACGGGTGACGCTGCTGGATATCGATCCGCAGCGCAGCCTGAAGCGCTGGCACGCGCTGCGCATGGCGCACGGCAAGGGTGTTGCCATCGGGTTTTCCGACGTTTCGGGCTGGCGGCTCGCCGGCGAACTGGACCGGCTGCAGGGCGAGGCGGACATCATTCTGGTGGACACGCCGCCGCACATTGACACCGACGCGACACGCGCCATCCGCGCGGCGAACCTGGTGCTGGTGCCGGTGCAGCCGAGCCCGCCCGATCTCTGGGCGGCTGAGGGCACGCTCGCCCTGGCCGCGGCGGAACGGCGGCGCGTGGCGCTGCTGCTCAACCGGGCGGCGGCGAAATCCCGGCTGCGCACGGCCATAGAGAACGAGATAGCCGGGAGGCGCCTGACCTTGCTGGCGCCGGCCCTGGGCAATCGCGCCGCCTATGCGCTGGCTTTCTCCCAGGGTATGGGCGTGGCCGAAACGGCAGCGCGCACGCAGGCGGGGCAGGAATTCGCCGCCCTGGCGCAAGCCGTGCTGGAGACCGCGCAATGATGACATCGCTCGTCTGGGTTCGTAACACGCTCCTGGCCATCCACCTGCTCTCCGCGGTGATCTGGGTGGGCGGCATGTTCTACGCCGTGGTGGTGCTGCGGCCGGCGCTCAATTTCCTCGAAGCGGCGCCGCGCCTGCAAATGCACATCCAAACGCTCAATCGTTTCTTTCGGATCGTGTGGCACGTCATGCCGATGATGCTGCTCAGCGGCTGGGCAATGGTGTTCATGGCGTGGGGCGGCTTCGCGAGCCTGCCGTGGTCGATCAACGTCATGCAGACGCTGGGTCTGCTGATGGCGCTGATATTTCTCTATGTGTTCTTCAGCCCCTGGCAGCGGCTGCGGCGCGCCATCCGCCCAGGGCCGGAACTGATCTTGCGCATACGGCAACTGATTATCGCGAACCTGGTGCTGGGGGGCTTTACGATCATCGCGGGATCGCTGGGGCACGTTTGGTAAATCAATTGATCAGAGTGGCCCGAACTCCCGATGACCGGATCTAAAGAGTCAAAGTCTTTTTGCTTCTTTTTCTTCAGAAAAAGAAGAATCTTCTTACCGGAATAACCCACCGCCGCGCTACGTCCCGGGTAGCGGTACCGGCACAGGGGGTGACATGCGGCAGGCGAAACTGGGTGTGGGCATGGCGGGGCTGGCGTTGCTTTGCGCAACGGTGGCGTGGGGTAACGGCCCTGGACCCAAAGCGGTGCTGGTGCACAGCAAATTCGGCGGCCAGATATATGGCTTCGATATCGACCAGAATGGCACGGAGGGCGTGCTGTCGGAAGCGCGGGACATCGGCGGCGACCGCGTTCTCGCGGCGGTGGAAACCTTCGACCAGGCCACCGGCGCGATCCTGAAGGTAGTGAAGAAAATCCAGAGCAAGGACGATTTTCTGACGCTAGGGGTGGTCGGCGCGGGCATCGGCCTGGTGGAACGCGAACATGTGCACACGCTCTATGTCACCCGGCGCATCTATGAGGAAATCAACCCGCTGAGCGCGAATGAATTTACCGGCACATGGAATGCGCCGCTGAAGACCTCCGATATCATTCGAGATACGAGCCGGATACAGGGGGCGGGCACCACCGCCTTCTACGGCATACATAACAAAGGGCCGGGCAAAGGCTTTGTCATTGGATCGGACGTCGGCGCGGGGACATTCGGGCCCCTCATCACGCTGAATGATCCGGTTTTCGCCACCTGCTGCGGCGCCGTCCTGGCCTATGACAGCGCAACGAACGACGCCGTGGTGGCATCAGCCACCGGCGAGGTGGGCGGCCCCGCACCGGTGATCGCGCTGGCGAACCTCGCCACCGGGCAGGTGACGGAATTCACCGGCCTGCTCGGCCCGGCGCCGTATCATCAGGGTTTTGTCAACGGCATCGCCGTCGATTCGGAAAAGGGTATCGCCTGCACCACGACGGAGCTGGATTTCCGCGTGGAATTCTACGACCTGAAGAAGGAGTCGGGTTTTGCCGTGGTGCTGCCGGGTGCCACCAGCCAACTGCAGAGCGGTTCTGATGTGGAATATGATCCGGTGAACAAGCTGTTCCTGGTGGCGCAATCGGTTTCCAGCACCGCCGGAAGCGGCAGCAGCATACAGGTTTACGATACCAAGGGAAATCTGGTGGAATCGTTGAACGGTTTCAGCTTTTCCAATGCCAGCAACGTCATCGGCACGCATATCGCGCTGCACCCGGCGGATCGTTCGGGGTATGTGGACGGGCCGGATGCCGGGGTGACGGAGTTGCAGGCGTTTACGTATTAAAGCGTAGGGCAAAAGGAAGAAGAGTTCTTTTTTGAAAAAAAGAACCAAAAAACTTTTGTCTGTTGCGGGCGGCAGCGGTGCTTAGCGTTTGGATCGGCCACCATGTGTGACGCCGGCCACACAGGAATTGGCGGCGTCATGCCCCTCTTGGCATCGGCAGCACGGATTGCCACAACCATGGAGGAATACGATGCACAAAATACCCTGGTGGCAGGGCAAGCCTAAGGTCTGGGGGCCCAACATGGAGGATCGGCTCAAGCGTGGCGTGAAAGATGCGGCCAACCATGGCGGACCAAAAGTCAGCGAGCCCGCCAAATACCCGACGCAGCCTACAGACTGCGATTTCGGCATCACAAAGTTCGTGGTGCCGAAAGTGGAAGATCACTGCAAGAACATTACATTCCCCAAGAACCAGCTAGGCAACCCGCCCTATACGCTAACGGGGCAGATCTGAACGAGGCCACCGGGACCGGGTGATTTGGTGCCGCAGTTCCGGGGCCGGTTCGGGGGTTACGGCGCGGTTTTCAATGAAATGGCGGCGATGCCGGCCGCGACGTTCAGCCCCTTTTCGCCTTCGACGCTCAGCGGCTGCAGGGATATTGATTTGGTCGAGCCGCCAACCAGCACGTTCGCGCCGCCGCCAATGCCGAGCGACGCGTCGGCAGTGGCGCCGCCGTAATCTCCGCTCAACGCCCCGGCGCCGAGATCCGTCGTCGGCGAGAACACGCCCCAGACGATCACGCCGCTCTGGACATAACCGATATCCACACCGAATTGCTTGATGGCGCCAATGTAATGATCAGTGCGCCCGCTGCCGGAATAGGTGCAGCGCAGCCTTCGCGACGATCCGAAGATGAAGCCCCAGCCGCTGGCAACCTGGCAGGTCAGCACGCCGACTTTCACACGCGCGGCCGCGCTTGCAGGGTTGCCGAGAGCAAGCGTCCCGATGGCGAACGCAATTCCAACACCAGAAAGTAGAGATTTCCTAAGCATTTATGCACGCTCCTGTTGATAGGGTCGATCAGGGTATCGCGATAACGGCCTGTGTGTCTGGAACGGCGTGTTGCGGCGCCGCCCGCATCAGATTCCACATTATTGCGGTAACGCCAAGGGCAGGCCGTCGGACGGAGCGGCCTCCGCATCCGCGCCGTGCAACGGTCGGGCGGACGCCACAGCGCCAGGGCCGTTTTCCTCCGTTGGGCTGTTTACGGAACCTTGGGCTGGCCGTTGTGCAGTTCGACGAGGCCCATGGAATTGCCGGCCGGGTCCTTGAAGAGGCCGAGGATGACAACGCCCTTCACTTCGAAGCGCGGCAGGACGATGGTGCCGCCGTTTTCGGTGATTTTGGTGAGCGTCGCGGTGACGTCCTCCACGCCGATGTAGATGATTTTGTCGGGCGGGTCCTGGCGCAGGGTGGCCTGCAGCGGCGGCGCGACGGGGGCGGCGAAGCGGCCGTCCGCGCCGATGTTCCAGTCGAATATCGTTCGGTAGAAGGCGGCCTGCTGGGCCAGATCCGGGCCGGCAATGTCCAGGAAGACGATGGGGGCTGGCATGGGGCTCCTGTTTCGTCAGTTGCGCTTGCGGGGTGGGCGTTAGGGCGCGGTAGGCGGCCTGGCGTTTTTGGTCGGCGTTCGGGATGCGGGAAAGCGTTGCGTCAGCCGGTGGCTCGAGGGCGCATGGTGCGTTGCGAAGGGCAACCCACCATGGAACGCAGTATCAGCTCTTGATGAATGCGAGCAGGTCCGCGTTGATCGTTTCGGCCTCCGTGGTCGGCATGCCATGGGGAAAACCCTCGTAGGATTTCAGCGTGCCGCTTTTCAGCAGTTTTGCCGAGAGCGGTGCCGAGTCGGCATACGGCACGATCTGATCGTCGTCACCGTGCATCACCAGAACCGGCACCGTGATCTTCTTCAGGTCTTCGGTGAAGTCGGTCTGCGAGAAGGCGACGATGCCGTCGTAGTGCGCCTTGGCGCCGCCCATCATGCCTTGGCGCCACCAATTCCAGACCACCGGCTCGATCGTTTTCACGCCGGGTCGATTGAAGCCGTAGAACGGCCCAGCCGGCACGTCGTAGTAGAACTTGGCCCGGTTGGCGGCCAGCTGGGCCTGGAGATCGTCGAATGCGCTCTTGGCCAACCCTTGCGGGTTGGCCGGCGTCTTCACCATCAGCGGCGGCACCGCGCTGATGATCGCTGCCTTCGCCACCCCCTGTTCGCCATGGCGCGCCAGGTAGTGCACCACTTCGCCACCGCCGGT
>DATJOH010000386.1:0-6587 GCA_035507235.1 Acetobacteraceae bacterium | reverse complement strand
TGGGATCAATCGCGCGATCTCATTCCGGGCGTGTCAGACATCGGCGGCTGGCTCAATCAGGCCGCCTGGGCGCCGCAACATCTCGCCGCCGCAAGCTGCGTCCTGCTCTCCGCCCTGCTGCTGATCCGCCTCGCCGAACGCCCAGACCTTCGCGCCGGCGCCTGCCTGGCGGCAACGATCGCGGCTGGCTTCGAGTCCTCCATCTGGGTCGGCGGCGTGCAATTCGCGTTGGCCGGCACCGCCATGGGCATCTGGTTTTTGGCCAAACTACGTGGTGCCGCTCGCCTGCGTTTCCTCGCCTGGTCCTTAGGCGCCGCGCTTGCAGCCACGCTACTGATCCTGCCCTTGGCGATGGCTGAGCTGCACCTGGTCCGCGAACGCCACATGGCCGGCATCGCGCTCGCCCCTTACCACGCTATCGGCGCCATCTTGCCCCTGCCGCTCCGCCTCTGGCTGGACCCGCTGGCCTTCCCGATCCTGCTGCTTTTTCTGTTTCCTGCCCTGCTACCGTTCGGCCTCGCCGGCGTCGGCGCGCTGCGCCGTTCACCACTTCACCCCCTCCTCATCTGCGCCGCCGCCGCCATTGCAACAACCGCCGCACTGCGCAGCACCATCGACAATAACGATTTGGGCTGGCGCGCTTTTCTCCCCGCGCTGTTTCTACTGGCCGCCTGCGCCGGCCCCGCCTTCGCTACCCTCTGGCGGACCAGCAAACCCATTGCCGCAGCGTTATCTCTCGTCGCCCTGTTCGGCCTGCCGGACGCGATTCACATGGCCAACGAATATATTGAAGGCTACAAGCCCGGTGCGCCGGCTTCCCTCGCGGCGTCACGGCTGCTTTGGCAGGCCGTCCGCGAGCACACCGGCCCATCGGACCGTGTCGCCAACAATCCCGATTATCTCGCCGCCACCACGCCCTGGCCCGCCAACATTTCCTGGGCCTTGTTCGCCGACCGACCATCCTGTTACGCCAGCCGCGCGACCGCCATTGCCTTTGCCCCACTCACCTCACCGGCCCTGGCCGCAACGAACGCCCTTTTTCTGAGAGTCTTCGGCGGCGCCTCCCAGCCCGGCGACATCACCGCCCTCGCCCGCAATTATGATTGTGCCGTTGCCATCCTCACCC
Organism: Acetobacteraceae bacterium; assembly: GCA_035507235.1. Taxonomy (GTDB): domain Bacteria; phylum Pseudomonadota; class Alphaproteobacteria; order Acetobacterales; family Acetobacteraceae; genus CAJCIS01. The sequence goes on along the minus strand of DATJOH010000386.1, from coordinate 5,461 downwards.
CCGCCGACGCCGCCTGGTCGAACGACCCATTCGCCCACGGTCCGCAATATCACCTGGTGGATAGCGCGCCCGGCTGGCGCATCTATCGGCGGACACGAGTAGAGTGAAGGAAGCAGTTCTTTTTTGAAAAAAAGAACCAAAAAACTTTTGCTCTTTGGCGCGTTGCGCCAGCCCTTCCTTATCTTCCTTAAGCGCCGCTAGGCTCAATATCGCGGCCGACAGATCCCGCCACCCCGTGAGGTCTACCCCCGCCTCAGCTTGCCTTGAGCACCATCTCCCGTGCATGCGCGAGTTGGGGGCTTTCCGGCGCGTCATATTGCGCTGCCGCGCCGGCGGCCTTCGCCGCCCAGGTCTTTGCTTCCGCCCGCCGATCGAGCGCCAGCAACGTCGCGGCGCGGGCAAGCCAAATATCTACGCGATAGCGGACGTCATATTCCAGCGTGGCGCCGTCCAGAAGCTGCAAGGCGCGCGTGCTGAACGCATCGGCCTGCTGCGGCGCGCCGCGCGCCACTGCGATGCGCGCAAGCCCCGCGGCGGCCATCGCGGCCTGCGCCGTGGGCGCGTCACGCGGCAACTCCAGGGTCGCCTGGAACTCCGTTGCGGCACCATTCAGGTCGCCTTGCGTCTCGAGGAAACGCGCCCACCGTGCACGCGCGGCCGTGGCCTGCACGCCGGCAGCGGGGCCGTAGGCGATCCATTCATCGCGTGCCGCCTTCAACAGGGTGCGCGCCTCGGCGGCACGACCGACCTGATCGTACGCGTCACCGAGAAACCCTTCCGTACGGCGAACATTCGGCTCGTCGTGCGTGTTCAGGCGTGTTGCCGCCAGTGCCTGTTCCAATATCGGAATCGCCTCGCGCGCGCGGCCCTCGCGCGCGAGCGCCGCGCCGTAGGAGCGATGCAGTGACGTTACCATGCCGGCCCTGCTGGTGCGCACATATTTCAGGCCCAACGCATCCTCGTAGAGCTGGTCAGCGAGGATGCGGTTGCCACGCAAATGCTCCAACTGGGCGCGGCCAGTCACCAAATGAGTGTACCAAAGATTATCCTGGCCGAGCAGCCGCTCGGCTGCCGCCTGCTCGGCCCTGTAAAGTCTTTCCGCCTCGTCGCGCCGGCCGAGATGCTCCAACTGGTCCGCCTTGTCCGTCTGAAGTTCCAGATCCTCCATGGCGTCCACTTCGCCGCGCGCCGCCTCGATCTGCCGCGCTTTCGCATCGGTTTTTATTGATTCTTCGTATTCTTCTCCGTCGTACTGATACCCGGCGAGATCCTTCATGGCATCCGTATATTCTGGCCGGTCGGGGAAGTAGCGTCCGAAAATGGCAATTGCCGCGGTGTCATCCGCCATCGCCTCCTGGCGTGCCCCGTGTGTCGTGCGCAAGGCGTTGCCTCGTGCCAACAACCATTGCGCGCGCTCCAGGCTATGATCGCCGTAATAGCTGAAGATTGGTTCACGTATTGCTTCGAGCGTTGTCAGCGCATGCGCCTCGTCCTGAAATTCCGTTTCGGTCATCACCAGTTTCAGCGTGCTCTGAACGGTTCGGCTGTCCGCGGCACCGTATAGCTGCCGCGCGAGTTGCAGGTGGCGCAGGCGCACCGCCTCACTGCGATCCGGGTCGGAAAGCGCGTCGTAAATATCGCCGAGCGTATCCAGCAGCTCCAATTCGGTAGCGGGCTGACCCGCGAAGGCGGCATCGGCGTGATCGGCGCCGCTATCCAGCAATTGCTTGGCGGTCATTCGATCGATCGAAACGCCGCCGCGCGGATCGCCTTTCTCGAACAGGCCGAGGAGAAAATCCTTAATGGCATTTGCGCGCGCGGCCTCGCGTTCCGCCCGCCTTGCCTGCCAGGCAACGCCGGCAGTGCCGCCCACCACCGCCACCGCCAGCACGCCGCCCAATGCCACGCCGATCTTGTTCCGCCGCACAAACATCGCCGCGCGCGCCGACCAGCCGATGCGCCGCGCCGAAACCGGCAAGCCCTGCCGGTTGCGGCGCAGGTCGCGCGCGAAGGCCTCCGCGGATCCGTAACGCCTGGCGGGGTCGAGCGTCAGCGCGCGCGCCACGATGGCATCGAGGTCGCCGCGCAATTGCCGCGCCGGCCGTGTGCCCTTCGGCAATCCCGCGGCGTCCGCGTCGACGATCTGGGATGCCAATGGCGCCGGCGCGGCGCGTGGCCCGATCGGTGGGGTCGCGAACGGCCGCTGGCCGGTGAGCAATTCGAACAGCAGTACGCCGACCGCAAAAATATCGGTTGCCACGGTGATCGGCCCGCCGACGATCTGTTCCGGTGCCGCATAGGCGGGCGTGGCCAGATGGGCTGCCGCCTGGGTCAGCGCTTCCCCGGTCTCGGTCGGGCGCAGCAGCTTCGCGATACCGAAATCCAGCAGCTTGGCGCCGCCATCCGCCGTCACCAGCACATTCGAGGGCTTGATGTCGCGATGCACGATCAGCCGCTGGTGCGCATACGCCAATGCGTCCAGCACCTCGCAGACGAGTTCCACCCGCCGCTCGATCGGGGCACCTGTCGCGCGGCAGGCTTCGGTGATCGGCTGGCCGGATACCAGTTCCAGCGCCAGATAAGGGTGACCTTGTGCGCTGAGGCCCGCGTCGTAGAGTTGCGCTATGTGCGGGTGTGAAAGCGTGGCGAGCACGTCCCGTTCGCGCGCGAAACGCTGCCGAAAAGGGCCGCCCAGCAAGTCGGCGTGCGGCAATTTCAGCGCGACTTCGCGATGCGGGCCTTCGTCCTGGCGCGAAGCGCGCCAAACCTCGCCCATACCGCCCTGTCCCAGCAGGGATTCCAGCACGTAGGGGCCAACTTCGTCGCCGGCGGCGAATCCCTGTCCATCTGATGCGATTCCCGGCCGCTCCAGGAATGAAGCCGTATGGACGCTCGCCGCGCTGCCCAGAACGCGCTGCAGCCAGGGTTTAACGTCCGCGTCGCCATCCGCCAGGCTATCGAGCCAAGCCGAACGCTCCGCCTCCGGCACTTCCATCGCCGAATCGAGCAATTCCGAAAATCGCGGCCACCGCCCCGGCGGGCAAGGCAGGCTGCTCATGGCTCCGCCCCAAAAAGGGCAAAAGTTTTTTGGTTCTTTTTTTCAAAAAAGAACAAATCTTGTCGCTGCCCGCCCGCGAGCACGCGCCGCAGCCACGGCTTCACGATGGCATCTTCACCGGCAAGCGCATCGATCCATGCGCGTCGCGCGGGTTCGGGCAATTCCATTGCGGCGTCCAGCAGGGCAGAAAAGCGCGTCCACTGCGCCGGCGGACAGGGCAGGCTGGTCATTGTAAAACTTAAGACGGACTCGCGGCGCTAAAGCGGACATTGGCGCGGCGACAAATTCACGGCCCAAGCATTGCGCGCAGCAGCAGGCGTGCTTTTTCCCAGTCGCGCCGCACGGTGCGCTCCGTGACGCCAAGTGCCGCGCCGATTTCGGCTTCCGTGAATCCCCCGAAGTAGCGCATTTCCACCACCTGGCTCAGCCGCGGCTCCACCTTGGCCAGTTCCTGCAACGCTTCGTCGATTTGCAGCGGCTCATCTTCCGCCGCCACCGCATCCACCACCGCCGTATTCAACGTCATCCGCGCCAGATCGCCGCCGCGGCGCAGCGCCTGGCGTTCCCGCGCCAGATCGATCACCACGCTGCGCATGGTGCGCGCCGCATAGGCCAAAAACTGGCCGGGCGAGGCCTCCCGCAAGGCTGCCGCGCCGGCGACGCGCAGATAGGCGTCATTCACCAGGCCGGTGGTGTCGAGCAACGTGTTCTGGCCACTCCGCCGCAGGCGCGACCGCGCCAATTGCTTCAAATCCGGATACAAGCCGGACCAAAGGGCGTCGATTGCCGCGGCGTTGCCGGGCTCCTGCATGCGTACCACCAGCGCGGAACCCCACATCGGCAGCGCGGACTGCGGTGGAATCCTCTGCCGAAGGATACGAACCCGCGCCGATGGGCGTCAACGCTCGGTGATGTCTCCCCGCGGGGGCAAAGTCCCCTGATCGCGCACGAGCCCGAAGCGATGTCCGGTTTGGCCGCTTGGTTGCGTTCTCTCTGGTAGCGGGCGGGTGCCGGCCGCTGCAACGAACCGGAGAGAGTGAGCAGTATGGATATGATGTTCCACGGCCTGCCGGCGGCATCGAGCCTGCCGGTCTGCGCCCACATCCCCTTAATCCGACTGGCCCCGCCGCGCGACCGCGGCGAGGCGTTGCGGTTGCGGCGGCTCGATCGCATCCGCGCGCATATCGACACGGCGCTGTCCGACCCGGATTTGAGCGCGCGCGGCGCGGCACGGGCGTTAGGTATGTCGGTGCGCAACCTGCACATGACCCTGCAGCCCAGCGGCGAGACGTTCGGCCAGTTGGTGCAACGACGACGGCTGGAGGCCTGCCACGCCCTGCTCTGCCGCCCGGATAATGGCGCGAGCATTGCCGATATCGCCTTTGCCTGCGGCTTCAACAGTCTTTCGAGTTTTTACCGCGCCTTCCGCCGCACGTTCAGCGCTTGTCCCCGCGATATGCGTCCTGGCGAGGGCCCGCCTGTCGCCCTGGCGGCCTGACCGCCCTTCCTTGAGCCGGCCGCGCCACCGCGGGCGCATTCCGGCCTTGCAAGACTAGCGCAACGATTGCCGCGGCGAGGCACCGCCGCGGTCGAGCCTACGTCACTTCTTCAGTGCGCACGAAGAATCCCGTCAGCGCGGCGTGGCCGAAACTGTTTGAAATGGCGACATCCGTCGCATCGCGTCCCACCGCCATCAGGATGCGTCCGATGCGCGGCATGTTGTGGCGGGCGTCGAACGTATACCAACGGCCGCCGAGAAAAACCTCGAACCAGGCGCTGAAATCCATCGGATAAGGCGCCACCGGCACGCCGATATCGCCAAGATAGCCGGTGCAGTAACGTGCCGGAATATTCATACAGCGGCAGAAGGCGACGGCGAGATGCGCGTAATCGCGGCACACGCCTTCCCGCTCCTGATAGGCTTCCCAGGCTGTGCGCGTGCTGCGCGCGCAGGCATAATCGAAGCGAATATGCCGATGCACGAATTCGACGATTGCCTGCACACGCGCCCAGCCGGGCGGCGTCTGGCCGAACAGCGACCAGGCGGTGTCGGATAATTTGTCGGTCTCGCAATAGCGGCTGCCCAGCAGAAACACCAGCGCGTCGTCCGGCACGTCAGCGACATCATGCTGTTGCGCTTCCGGCACCACCGGATCTGGCAAGCCGGTATCCTCGATCACGAAATCGGTTGCAATCGTGAGATCGCCGGCAGGCGCCGAAAGGCGGGTGCAGACGTTGCCGAAACAATCCTCATAGACCCGAGGCACCACGCCGGCGGAAAAATGGATGGTTGCCGGTCCGCGCAAGTCGGCCATGCGGGAACGATGCACATTCACCATGAGCAACATCGGCACGGGCGCGGCGCAGCGATAGGCGAATTCATACCCGGCGCGAATTTTCATG
>DATJOH010000385.1:0-2775 GCA_035507235.1 Acetobacteraceae bacterium | reverse complement strand
TGCCGGATATGAAGGCGTGGATCGCGGCGGCCAAGGAAGAGCCGGATGAGGTTTCCGAACTCGAGGTGGAGGTGGAGTTTTAATTGTCTGCGCTCATGAGACGAAGCCACGGAAACGAGGGATTGTCTACATATTAGGACTGTCGCGAGTGAAATTTTCGTGTAAGAACGCTCCCGCAATCGTTGGCGTCGGTCATGAAACAGCTTGTGGCATTAACCATTCTGGGCCTGACGGCCTGCGCAGAACGTCCCGAGGCGATCGCCCCGGCGTACGTAAGTTATCTTCAATACTCGGATCTTACCTGCCCGCAGCTTGGGCAAGAACTTACGAGGCTTGATGCGGCCCTTACTGCGGCGTCAGCCCAGCAGGATCACGCGCGCGCCGGCGACACTTGGGGGGTCCTATTGTTGGGGCTTCCAACCGCGTCATTGTCGGGGGAGAATATTGCGCCGCAGATCGCCACGTACAAAGGGCAGGAGAACGCAATGCAAGAGGCGATGATCCGCAAGAACTGCGTGGCTTCGATAGCGACAAATGCAGATCCGCACGTGGAATAATGGTCTGTCAGGCCATAGATTGGGCGGCCCTGCGCAAAGCGTAGGAAAGGCAAATGGTGAAGAGGGCCGCCGAGCCGTCTAGGCTTACATGCAAACAGAATTCTCTGTCGCCCGAGGCGTCGGTTGGCAGACGGCCATTCACCTAGCGAGTCAAAGTCTTTTTGCTTCTTTTTCTTCAGAAAAAGAAGAATCTTTCCTTACTTCTGCGCATTGAGAAACGCCGCCGCCAGATCGTCGACGCCATTCACCATGATCTGTGTGCCGATACAGAGTAGCAAGAACGCCGTCAGACGCGTCAGCACGCGCGAGCCGCCGCGGCCGAGGATGGCGATGACGGTGTCCGACCAGCGGTAGGAGACCCATACCAGGAAGGCCATGGCCAAAGCGGCCGCGCTCATGCCGAGGCTGAAATAGAGCAGGCCGTTGCCGGGCTCGGGGCGTTCGGCGCCGAGGGCGACGGCGACCGAGATGGTGCCGGGGCCGGTGGTGAGCGGCATGGTGAGCGGATAGAAGGCCGCGTCGGCGGCCGGGCGGGCCGGTTGTGCCTGGTGCTCGCGGTTGGCTTCGGTTTCCTCCGGCGCGTTCAGCAGGCGCCAGCCGGTGTAGGCGACGACGAGGCCGCCGCCGAGGCGGAGCGCGCCGAGGCTGATGCCGAAGAAATTGAGAATGTAGCTGCCGGCCCAGAGCGACGCGAGCAGCACGATGGCGGAATAGAAGGCGACCTGGCCGGCGATGGCGTGGCGCTCGGCGGGCGTGCGGTGCGCCAGCACCTGGGCGAAGATGAGCGCGCTGCCGAGCGGATTGACGATGGAGAACAGCGCCGGGAAGGCGAGCAGAAAGGATCCGGCGACGCCGGCGAGCGGAAAGGGAACGTAGCGGACATAGTGCATGTGTCAGGCCCCGGGGGCGCGGAAGCGGGCGGCGAAGAAGCCGTCCAAATGGCCCTTATCCGGCCACATCGCGGGGTGGGTGCGAAGAGTGCCCGCGGGTGTGCGGGCTTCCGGGAGGGCGGCGAGTTCCGCTTCGGTGAATGGATCCAAAGGCAGGCTGGCGTCGATGATGTGCGCCTGTCCTTCCTCGGGCTGCAGCGAGCAGACAGCATAAATCAGGCGGCCGCCGGGGCGCAGCAGGCGGGCGGCGGCATGCAGCAGTCGCGTCTGCACGGCGGCGAGCGCCGCGATGTCGGCGGGGCGTTTCAGATAGGGCACGTCCGGGTGGCGGCGGATGGTGCCGGTGGCGGAGCAGGGGGCGTCCAGCAATACGGCGTCGAATTTTTCGGCCGGCGCCCAGGATAGCGCATCGGCGGCGATGAGCGTTGCGTGCAGCCGGAGTCGGGACAGGTTTTCGCCCAATCGTTTCAGCCGGTGCGGGTCGCGTTCCACGGCGGTGACGTCCGCGCCGGCCGCGGCGAGTTGCGCCGTTTTGCCGCCGGGCGCGGCACAGAGATCGGCGACGCGTTCGCCAGGCCGCACGGCAAGCAGGGTGGCCGGCAGGGCGGCGGCGGCATCCTGCACCCAGAAATTGCCCTCCGCGAAACCGGGCAGGTCGGTAACATGCGTGCCCGCCGGCAAGCGCGCGGACCCGGTCGGCAGCAGGATGGCACCGGGCGGGGGTGGCGCGCTGGGGCGGAGGGTGAGGTCGAGCGGTGCTTCGTGCTGATGCGCGGTGGCGATGGCGCGCGCTTCGGCGCCCCAGGCGGTCCAGAGCCAGGCGGGCGTGTCGAGGCGTGGCGAATCGAGTTCGGCAAGCAGGGAAGGTCCCTCCGCGGCCACGCGCCGCAGCACGGCGTTCACCAGCTTGGCGAAGGGCGCCAGTCCCTCGGCGCGCGCGAGATCCACGGCGGTGGCGACGGCGGCGTGCGGCGGGGTTTCGAGGAGCAGCAATTGCGCGGCGCCGAGCAGCAGGATCAGCCGCACGGGCGCCGGCGGGGCGCGGCGCAGATGCGGTTCCAGTACCGCGTCCAGCGTGCCCATGCGGCGCAGCACCGCGGCGGCGAGCCGGTGCGCGGCGGCGCGGTCGCGCGGGTCGGCTTGCGGCAACGCGTCCAGCGCTTCTTCCAGCGAGCGATGCTTTTCGAGCGTCGCCTGCAGCAGCCGCAGCGCGAGAGTGCGGGTGGCATCCATGGCGGCTGTTTGGCGCAGGGCGCCTCGCGGTGATAGAGGCGGCTGCGCGAAGGAAAGGGTGTTCTTTTTTGAAAAAAAGAACCAAAAAACTTTTA
>DATJOH010000384.1:0-3350 GCA_035507235.1 Acetobacteraceae bacterium | reverse complement strand
AACAGGGTGAACAGCGTGCCGATGGAGAGGCCGCTGGCGATGACAAGGCCCATGGCGAAGCGTGCCGCGGCGCCCGCGCCGGTTGCCAGCACCAACGGCACCACGCCCAGCACCATGGCGCCGGTGGTCATCAGGATTGGCCGCAAGCGTAGCACGGCGGCGTGTTCGATCGCCTGGCGTTTCGTCTGGCCGAGCGCCTGTTGTTCGTTGGCGACTTCCACCATCAGGATGCCGTGCTTGGAAATCAGGCCCATCAGCGTGACGAGGCCGACCTCGGTATAGATGTTGAGCGTCGCCCCATGCACGCCAAAATAGATGAATATCAAGGCGCCGGCGAGCGACATCGGCACCGAGACCAGGATGATGAGCGGATCGCGGAAGCTGCCGAACAGTGCCGCCAGCGCCAGGTAAATCACGATCAGCGCCATGCCGAAAGTTGATGCAAAGCCAGAGGATTCCTGGATATATTGCCGCAGCGGGCCCACCGCGTCGGTGGCATAGTCGGGCGGCAGAATGCGTGCCGCAATGGAATCCATGATTGCCTTGGCTTCCGCCTCGCTCACGCCGGGAGCAGGCTCCGCGGAAATCGTCGCGTCATTCATTTGCTGGAAATGATTGATCTGCTCGGGCACCGTTTTCGTCACGATGCGCGCGACGGAGGAGAGCGGTATGGGCACGCCGTCGATGTCGGCGATGGTGTAGTTTGCGAGCTGCGCCGCGTTCAGCCGGTCCTGCCGCTGTACCATCGGAATGACCTTGTAGCTGCGGCCGGCAAGATTGAAGTAATTCACATAGCCGCCGGATAGCAGCGCATTCACGGTGCTGCCAATCTTGGCCATATCCAGGCCGAGCGCCGCGACCTTGCTGCGGTCGAGAACGATATCGGCCTGCGGCAAATCGACTTTCAGATCGCGGTCCGCGAAGGCGAATTTTCCGGTCTTCAGCACCTCCTGCACGAACCGCGCGGCAATGCCGTCCAATTCGTCGAAGGATCTTGTGGTTTTGATAACGTATTGTATGGCGAGACCATATGCGCCGGGCAGGCCAGGCGGTTGCAGCAGCGCCGCCGACGTGCCGGTGACGGCATATATTTTCGCCTGCAGATCGTTCAGCACTTCCTGCGTCGAGCGATGGCGTTCGCTCCACGGCTTCAGACCGACGCCCATGCTGATGGCACCCGGCTGGTCATACTGCCACACCTGCTCGGCTTCGGGCGCGGAACTCAGAGCGGCGTAGATGGCGGGCTCGTATTGCCGGATCATATCGATGCCCGCAGTGGCGGGCACCGCGCCCTGACCGAAAATGAAACCGGTATCTTCCTGCGGCGCCAGTTCGCTGGTGCTGCCGCGATACAGGAATATGCTGGTGGCGAGAACAAGAACGCCGAACACCACGACGACGGGCCGCGCTGTCAAAGCCATGCGGAGGGGCGGCAGGTAAATGCGGTGCATCAGCGGCCGTTGCCGCGAGCGCGGCGCCCCGGGCGGCCGCGGCTTCAACAGGAAGCGGCACATCATGGGCGACAAGGTCAGGGCAAGCACCGCCGAAACGGTGACGCTGCCGACCATGGTCATGGCAAATTCGGTGAACAGTGCCCCCGTAAGGCCTCGCCGCAGGGCAATCGGCACGTAGACGGCCACCAGAACCACCGTCATGGCAACGATGGGGCTGGCGAGCTGGCGCGCCGAGCGAAGTGCCGCGTCCAGCGGCGAGGCGCCCTCGTTCATTTCCCGCGCGACATTCTCCACGACAATGATCGCATCGTCCACCACCAACCCGGTCGCCAGCACCAATGCCAGCAGCGTCAGCAAATTGATGGAAAATCCGAACGCCCAGAGGATGCCGAAAGTGCCGATGAGCGACAGCGGTATCGTAACCACCGGAATGATGGAGGCGCGCACGGATCGCAGAAAGGCGAACACCACCAATGTCACAATGACGAGGCTCGCGAACAGCGTCTTGGCGACTTCGTGAATCGAGGCGACAACGCTTTTCGAGACGTCGAATACAACATCCGCCGTGAGGCCGCGCGGCAATTGCGCCTGAATCGCCTCGAAACGCTTTTTCACGCCGGCCACGACATCCAATACGTTGGCGTCCGGGCTTGGCTCGATATCGATGAATTGCCCATCCTGGCCCTTGAAGAGCACCGACTGCGCATAGGAGTCGGAGCCCATTTCCACCTTCGCCACGTCGCTCAGGCGCACGATCTGGCCATTATTCTGCCGTATCACCAGATCGTGGAACTGTTTGTCGGTGTGCAACCCGGTCGTGATGCCGAGCGGTATCTGCGTCGCCTGGCCGGTGGTGGTGCCGGCGCCGCTGGTGAAATTGTTCGCCGCCATGGCAGCATAGGCGTCCGCCGCGGTCAGCCCACGCGCCGCCAGCTTCCGCGGATCCAGCCAGGCGCGCAACGCGAAATTCTGCGCGCCCCAAAGCTGCGCCAATTGCACGCCGGGCACGGATTGCATTTGCGGCAGCACGACCCGCGTCAAATAATCCGTCAGTTCCTGCGGACTCATGATGGTGCTGCGGAACGCCAGGATCAGCGTGCTGCCGTTCGCGCCCGTGCGCACATGGATCACCGGCGTCTGGCTCTGCTGCGGCAACTGGTCGTGCACGCTGTCGATCTGCGTCTGAATGGCGCTCGCCGCCTTGTTCGGGTCCTCGTTCAGGCGGAGATGAATGACGATGGTGGATGAGCCGTTGGTGCTCTGGCTCGACATGTGGTCGATGCCATCCACCTGCGCGATGGCGTTCTCGAGCGGGGTGGTGATGAAACCGGCGACCACATCCGCGTCGGCACCGTAATAGGTGGTGTCCACCTCAATGAAGGTGTCCACGGTCTTGGGAAACTGGCGGACCGGCAGTTCCAAACCTGAGCGCAGGCCAAGCAGCAAAATGAATACGCTGACCACCACCGCCAGCACCGGGCGCTGAATGAACAGATCCGTGCGCCGCATGCCCATGCCTCCACCAGCAGCGGCGGATGATACGAATGTTTTGCCGCCGGGGGCCAGAGGGGTTCGGGGCGAGCAAAGAAGACCAGGGGGCTCTGCCCCCTGGACCCCCGCTAAGGACAAGTCCTTAGAACCTATCTGTTTTCGTCGGTGGGCAAGGAGGGGGCCACCGCGGATGTGGGCGAGGGACGGATGGCCCCCTCCTTGCCCACCGACAAACAAAATGGGGTCTGGGGACTCGTCCCCAGCGGGGGGTCCTAGGGGGGCAGAGCCCCCCTAGTCTAACATAGCCCATCACACCGACCGCCCCGCAAGGAACCGGTTCACAGCGGGCCACATGCGGCGGACCGCGTTGGCGCCGGCGGCGATGCTGACGTGGCCGCCTTTGAG
>DATJOH010000383.1:0-2605 GCA_035507235.1 Acetobacteraceae bacterium | reverse complement strand
TTGCCCCCTGGACCCCCACCAGGGCGTGACGCCCTGGACCCACTACTTTGTCAGGAGAAAAGGAGGGGCGCATCCCAGGCTGCCTCAACCTTTGTGCCGCGCCCCTCCTTTTCTCCTGACGAAAACAGATGGGGGTCTGGGGCCTCAGGCCCCAGCGGGGTCCAGGGGCAGAGCCCCTGGCCGCCGGAGGCAAACTCACCGGTTATGGCGCCATCGCCGCGGGCGCTTGTTTCGGGCGTGGGTACGGCTACCTATGGTGGTATGGCGTCCACCCCCCGCATTGCCGTGCTCTGGTTTCGGCGCGACCTGCGGCTTCTGGACAATCCGGCGCTGCATGCCGCGCTCCGCGGCGCGGAGCGGATCGTGCCGCTATTTGTGCTGCCGGAGCCGTTGCCGCCGGAGCTTGGCGCCGCGGCGCGGTGGTGGCTGCATGGCAGTCTGCTGTCGTTGCGCGAGGATCTGGCGGCTAGGGGTGCCGCGCTGGTGCTTCGGCGCGGCGATCCGGCGCGCGTGGTGGCCGAAATTCTGGCCGAATCCGGGGCGCAGTCGGTGCACGCCTGCCTCTGCCCGGAGCCGGCCTGGCGCGCCGCCGACGCGGCGCTTCTGGAGAGTAACTGCCGACTCGAACTGTATCGCAGTCTTACCCTGTTCGACCCGGAGGCGGTGAAGACACGCGATGGCGGCATCTACGGCATGTACACGCCCTACGCGAACACCGTCCGCGGCCTGCCGCCGCCGGCGACACCGCTGCCGATCCCCGAGACCATACCGGTGCCGAAAAAACTGCCCGCCGGCGATCGCCTGGAAGATTGGAAATTATTGCCAAAGCATCCGGATTGGGCGGGCGGACTGCGCACATCATGGACGGCGGGCGAAACCAGGGCGCGTGAGCGCGGCCGCGCCTTCCTGCGCGGCGCCGCCAGGCAGTACGACACCGGACGCAATATTCCCGGCCGCGATCTCACCAGCCGGCTTTCGCCGCATCTGCGCTTCGGCGAACTCTCGCCGCGCAGCCTCTGGCACGCCATTTACCGCCATGAACCCGGCGCGGGGGAAAGCGTCTTCGCGGGCGAATTGATCTGGCGCGATTTCGCCGCCTACCTGCTGTGGCACCATCCTGACCTGCCGGACAAGCCATTGCGAGCGGAATACGAAGCCCTGCCCTGGCGGGACAGCAAATCGGACCTCCGCGCCTGGCAGAAAGGCGAAACCGGCGTGCCGATCGTGGACGCGGGCATGCGCCAGCTCTGGCAAACCGGCTGGATGCATAACCGCGTGCGCATGATCGTCGGCAGCTTTCTCACCAAGCATCTTCTGATCGACTGGCGCCGCGGCGCCGCCTGGTTCCTCGATACGCTGGTGGACGCGGATCTCGCGGCGAACAGCATGAACTGGCAATGGGTGGCGGGAACCGGCATCGACAGCCAGCCGTTCTTCCGCGTGTTCAACCCCGTCACCCAAGGCCAGCGCTTCGATGCGGACGGCGCCTACGTGCGCAGCTTCGTCCCCGAAATCGCGCGCCTGCCGGACAAATTCCTGCACGCGCCCTGGACCGCGCCTGCCGCGATCCTGCGCGATGCCGGCATCAAACTCGGCGAAACCTACCGCACACCGATTATCGATCTCGCCGCCGGCCGCGAACGCGCCCTCGCCACCTGGAAAAATACCGTCCAGGAAAAAACCGCCCGGACCGGAACGTAACGCCATGGCGAGCGTAATTCCTCCGGATAAGGGCCTGCGCATCGTCGGCGACGTGCATGGCGATTCCCGCGCCTTTGCCTTCGCTGCCGAAACGGACCGTTTCGTGATCCAACTCGGCGACCTCGTCGATGGCGGGCCCGATAGTGCCGGCACGCTGCGCCTGATGTTTCGCCTGCTGGACGAAGGCCGCGGCCTGTTCCTGCTCGGCAATCATGACCGCAAACTCGCCCGCGCCATCGCCGGCGAAAAAGTCCGCTTCGGCCCCGAACTCGAAACAACCCTCTCCGAACTCGACGCCCCGCTGCGCGATCGCGCTCTCGCGGAAATCACCAACGCGCCGCCCTGGCTGATGCACGGCAAGAACTTCTTCGTCCACGCCGCGTTCCACAGCAACATGCTGGAAAACGCCCCACCACCCGGCCTCGGTCCGGTCACGCAATTGCTCAGCCGCGCCCTGTTCGGCGAAACTACCGGACGGGTACAACCCGATGGCTATCCGGAACGATTGATCCGCTGGGTAAACCACATCCCCGCCGGCGTCACCGTCTATTGCGGCCACGATCAGCGCAGCCGCGACGGCCGCCCCTGGCGCGCCCACGGCGATGGCGGCGGCGCCGCCATCTTCCTCGACACCGGCGCCGGCAAGGGCGGCCACCTGTCATGGATCGATCTGTGATGGCAACTTTGTGTCGCCTGCGGGTGGGGCCTGGGTGTTGCCTTCGGCGACCAGGGGGCTTTGCCCCCTGGACCCCCATTGGGGCCGGGGCCCCAAACCCCGACTACTTTGTCGAAGGAAAAGGAGGGGCGCTGGCGCACCGTTGCTACCGGCGATGGTTTGACGCCCCTCCTTTTCCTTCGACGAAAACAGATGGGGGTCTGGGGTCTCAGACCCCAGCGGGGTCCA
>DATJOH010000382.1:0-5411 GCA_035507235.1 Acetobacteraceae bacterium | reverse complement strand
TCTGCGCTCAGGATTATGCAAGTCAGTTTATCGGGGACCGGCGGGCCTGAGACGTATCGAGGAATCGCGCCGCTCGACTGGGGGAAACATGTCTCTCGAGGGGAAGGTTGCCGTCGTCACCGGGGGAGCGCGGGGCCTTGGCCGCGCAATCAGCCTGCGACTGGCTGCGGACGGCGCGGCAATTTCAGTATGGGACCTGAAGCCCGAAGGCGCGGAAGCGACGGCCGCCATGATCAGGGAAGCCGGCGGATGCGCCATCGCCTGCGGCGGGAACGCCGCAAACCGGCAGGATATCGACGTCGCCGTGGCGCGCACGCGCGCCGAGCTCGGCCCCATCGGCATTTTGGTGAACAACGCGGCATTATCGCCGTTCGCGCCGTTCGAAACCATTACGGAGGAGACCTGGGACAGCCTGATGGCGGTCAATCTGAAAGGGCCGTTTCTCTGCTGCCGGGCCGTCATTTCGGACATGCTGACTGCGAGCTGGGGCCGCATCATCAATATCGCTTCGTCGGCCGCCCAGACCGGTGCGGCAGGGCAGACCCATTATGCAGCCTCCAAAGCCGGCGTAATCGGTTTCACGAAGGCGCTGGCTCTCGAATTCGCCGCCAAGGGCATCACGGTAAACGCCGTGCCGCCCGGCTTCGTCGATACCGAGGGTCTCAGAGAGGCACCCGTCGATGTTTCCGGCTTCGCCCAGACAACGCCTATGAAACGGCCAGGCAACCCAAGGAACATCGCCGCGGCGGTAGCTTTCCTTGCGTCGGAGGACGCGGACTACATCACTGGACACACACTTAGCGTCAATGGCGGGCGCTACTGTAATTGATCAGCAGTCCAAGGAAGGAAGTGTTCTTTTTTGAAAAAAAGAACCAAAAAACTTTTCCTCATAGGGCAGGGCGCACGTTATTCGTTCAGGCCTTCGGCTCAAAGCAAAGAGCAAAAGTTTTTTGTTTCTTTTTTTTCAAAAAAGAAAGACTTCCTTTGAGTGGCGAACTATCAGCCAAACGAATCCGACCAACACCGGAACAGGTAGAAGCGAAATGCCAACCTTCTCAGCTGGAAAGCCAGTACCAATTTTCGGCCATCTGCTCACGATGGCCTCGGCGTTGGCCGTTCTTGCGCTCACGTCCGCCGCTGCTGCCAGCGAAACACCAGCCAAGGAAATCGTGCCAGATCTGGCGGCATCGTGCCAGCCGGAGGCGGTTCGAACTGCCATCGCCAATCTGTTGCCGACAATTGCCATCAAGCAACTGCCCAACCCTGTGGGACCGGCATTCGCGACCGGAACCCACTTTTTTGCCGCTGGGAACGGCATCCCAGCATTCTGCCAGGTGACCGGCAGCTTCGTGACGAACCCTAAGACAGGGAAAACGGCTAATTTCCTGGCGACATTCCCGCAGGCATGGAACGGAAAATATCTCCAGTTGGGTTGCTCGGGACATTGCGGACAGTTCGCCGTCAGCAACCCTGCCATGCCTTTCGTCACCATTACGACCCAGGGTTATCCCGGAGAGATTATCACCAAGGGCTATGCGGCGTTCGCGACGGATGAAGGCCACGTGGGATTCGCGGGTGGAACCTGGGCAATCAAGGGGCCAGGGAAGGTCGACGAAGACGCGATTACCGATTTGTATTATCGCGCGGACAAGGTGTTGGCGAAGCTTGGCAAGGCGTTTACCCTCGCGTTCTACGGCCATGCCACCAAGGCGCCGCAGAAGATCGCGCGATCCTATTTCAGCGGGTGTTCCGGTGGCGGTCGCGACGCTTTCGTCGCCGCTTCGTATTTTCCCCAGGAATTCGACGGCATCATCGGCGGCTCGGCCTATACCGAGAGCGCGGCCTTCCAGATGGCGGGTGTTCCACTGGCCACGCTGCGGTCCAAGGATGCGGACGTTTCCGCGGCACTCATCAGCAGGATCGACCCGATCGTGAAGGCGCAATGTGACAAGCTGGACGGTGTCGCGGACGGTCTCATTCAAAATCCCGCGGCATGCAATTTTCGTCCCGAACGCGATTTGCCGCGGTGCGACGGCAAAATGCCGAGCGACCAGTGCTTCACCCAGGCGCAGATCGAAACGGTAAGCACATTGCTGACGGCGATCACCGACGAGGACGGCAGAATCGTCCAGCCTGGCTACAGCGTCAGTGACGTGAAGCATACGGCGTTCGAAATGCCGACGCGGCCAAAAGATCTTTCGGCGCCGGACCCATGGCCGGATTCAGACAATGGGATGCCAAACAATGGGTATTGGCCGCTCGCTAATGCTTTGATTAAAGTATTCGTACACAAGAATGATCCGGAGTTCTATACGCGCTCCCTGTTCACCTTCAAATCGGGTGGCCCGGGAGCGGTGACCGACTACCATATCGTCGTGCCCAAGGCCGAGGTCGCGCAAGTGATGGCCCAAACCCGTCTCGGAAATGGCCATTTTCCGGAAAATGCCGCGAAGCTGATCGAACTGAACCGCAAATTCCTGATTTGGGAAAATCTCAGCGATCAGATCCTGACACCCTACATGGCGATCAACTACTACAAAAAGCTCGCGAAGCTTCAGGGTGGCTATGAGAAGCTGCAGAAGAATGTGCGGCTTTTCGGCATTCCCGACTCCGCGCATTGCAGCATGAGCGGCGTCGGCCCCGACGATTTCGATGCGCTTGCCGCCATGGAGGATTGGGTGGAAAAGGACAAGGCGCCCGAAGCCCTGCTGGCAACATTATATAATCCGAATACGCCTATGTTGAGGGCCAATGCCGAGCCGCTATGGACGATGAAGTTGTGCAAATTCCCGGAAATGGCGCATTATAGCGGCCATGGCGACACCAAGGACGCAGCGAACTGGAGTTGCCCCGGCGGCGATAGGTCGATGTTGAAAATCGGCGAGAGCGGACGCCAGGCGGGCGTTGTTCAATAATTAGCAGACAGCAGGAAGCAAATAGTTCTCTTCCGCAAAATTTGTTATCTGCTACGAATAGCACCATGTTGATGATGGTGAACTGTATGCTGCGATCCAAGAGCAAAAGTTTTTTGCTTCTTTTTTTCAAAAAAGACGACCTTTCTTCCGTCAATCCTTCTCACCAGTCACGCCAAAGCCGCACTCCACGCCGGCCTCGAGTTTCACGCCGATATTGTTCAGCGCCCAGGCAATCATCGTATAGCCACCGACGGTGAACAACAGATCCATGAGCTGCTGCTGGTTGAGCGCACTCGCCAGCGCCTGCCAGGTAATGTCATCAATTTTGCCACCCCCGCACAATTGATCGGTCGCGCGGAGTGCGGTGCGTTCCAGATCCGTCCAATCTTTTGCCTCCGGACCGTACTGAATGGCATGGATATCATCCGGCGTGAGCCCGATCGCCGCGCCCACCACCTGGTGATGGCGCCAGTCATATTCGAAACGGTTCGCCCATGCCGTGCGCAGGATCACCAACTCACGTAGCCGCGGCGGCAAGGACGAATTCGCCAGAAGATGAATGTCGAAGGTGAGAAACGCGCGGGCCAGATTCGGGTGCCATGCAAGCGTTTCAATGGCGTTGTTGTTCGGCCCCGTCTCGCGCGCGCCAGGGCCTCCGAGCATGGCAAAGATGTCGCGCGCTTCTTCGGTCCAGGCGGAACGCGGCAGCGGTGGAATGCGCGGCGTGACATGTGCGGTCATGGATCTCGATCGGGGCGCCGCGCGCCCCGATCCCTTCAGCGAATAATATTAGGATATTGCTGCCGCGGTTCGACCTTGTGCGTGTCGCGGTAGGAGGGCGGCTGTCGCCCTGATTCGTCGCGTATGCCGTATCGCACGGCCATTTCGGCGCCAATTACGGTTTGCCCACTGAACGTCAGGATTTCTGGGTCGTTGTAGAGCGCCCAGATAACATGGCCGGTGAACTCGGGTGTCTCGGACGTCTCCAGCAGATAGCCAAATTTTTGCGGATCGGCCGCAACCATGTCGCGTAGCCGGCCGGTCATCACGGCACCCATCCAAACCGAAATCGCGGCGACGTTGAAATCCTTGAAATCGACGGCCATGTCGGCCGCCAGTTTGTCCTGCCCCGCCTTCTGCGCGCCATAGGCGGGGCCGAATACGTAATGCACCGCGCCGCTGCCGGAGGTGAACGCCACCAGCCCATGGCGTTTTTCCACCATCATCGGCGCCGCGTACCAGCTCGCCACGTAACTGCTGCGCAGGCCGACATCGATAAGATTTCCGAGCTTCAGCGGCTTCTCCCAGAAATGGCCGGGCACGGTGAGTTCGTCGAATATCGCCGCAGCGTTGTTCACGAGAATGTCTACGTGTCCCTGTTCGCGAGCCACCTGCGCAAACAGCGCCGCCACCTGTGCGTCCTCCGCGTGGTCCACCCGCACCGCAATTCCGTGACCGCCGGCCTTGGTCACCGCCGCGGCGGTCTCGTAAATCGTTCCGGGCAGGCTGGCGTCGCCCATTTTTTCCGACCGGCCAGTGACATACACGGTGCAGCCATGGCTACCCAGCGCAATGGCAATGCCGCGCCCCGCCCCCCGGCTCGCGCCGGTAACCACGGCAACAGGCGCTTTGTCGGACATGCAGCTTCTCCCCCGCGTGCGACCATCCTAACTTGCCGGCGGCGGCGCGGACAAGCTCCCGGTAAGTTGTTACGGGCAGGCGCGTCATGAGATTACCCGGTGCAATTAATCGGCGAGTCTGCCTATAACGCTCGGTTGCCAGCGTTTAGCGCGGCGTGAAAGAGCAAGCTATCGTGGAATGAGTCACCGCTCCGTGATGCGTCGGCACCCGGAGCTCGGCACATTCGCGTTATGAGCTCAACACGCAGATCACCGACATATATTGGTCCCCGTGCAAAATCTCCGCCTGCGTAAGCACTAGTCGCGTGGCCGCAGCCATGACCTCGCCTGCGCCCAGGTTGCGCGCGTAGCGCGGGAACGTGGCACTGGCGATAGATAAATGCACGCGATGGCCGCGTGTGCATCGATACGCAATCGGCCAGCAATCAATTTGAATGCAGCGGACATCGTCCGTATCTGGCGGCGGTGTATCCGGTGCCAGGCAACATAGCCATCAGCGACATGAATCGGCCGCCCCTTTTCGTCGACGTCGCGCAGGCGGGCGTAAATGTCGGTGTGCTCGAGATCCGAGCGCACGCAACGTTCGACGCGCAGCCGCGCAATCATTTTAAGATCGGTCACCAGTGGCGCTGTAGCGAATGAAACCACGTCCCGCCGCAGTCGCGGTGCCGACGTGTCACGCGTCTTGCCGGGCGCTTTTGTGCGGCCATGAATCGACGGCGTCGGATCGGCCGGGTCATACACGAACCGCGCTGCGCCCTCATCCTGGGTAGGCGCGGAAAATCGAGCCGGCCATCGCCGCGCAAATGCAGTCGCAACGGCGTGACGTGCGGCGGCGGCCAGGAAGGATATTCGC